>NZ_PYWN01000167.1 GCF_003049505.1 Metasolibacillus meyeri | reverse complement strand
AGATGTGTATAAGAGACAGATATAACCCCTTTCGCTAACTATAATTCTTATTATATCTCAATATACCTGTTAATCGCATTTGCTCTTTAACAATCATTAAAGCTGAATGTGCGCTAATACGATTGCCCTTTAATCGAACAGAATTAACATCTACCACAATGGATAGAGCTATAATAAGTGGCTCGTCATGCTCATTCTTAGGATTGATTTTTTTCAACTCAATAGGACTTATATGCTCCAAATCAAATATCCCTGTTCTTTGCTTACTTTTGGACATAAAAAAACCTCCAACCTAAATAAATTTAGTTAGAGGTAAAAAATTTCGGATATTCCGATTTGTTTTATTATCTAAAAGCTTACTTCGCTTTCTCCGCCACACCCAACACATCATTCTCTTCCAAGAACTTCGTATTGAACTTCGCTGATTTAAAGACATCGTTGTTCATTAACGCTTGGTGGAATGGAATTGTTGTGTGAACGCCCTCTACCATAAACTCGCTTAATGCGCGGTTCATTTTGGCGATGGCTTCTTCGCGTGTATCTGCATGAACAATTAGTTTTGCTACCATTGAATCATAGTATGGTGGAATCTTGTAGCCTGGGTATACCGCTGAGTCTACGCGTACGCCATAGCCGCCTGGTGCTAAGTAGTCTGTTACTGTTCCAGCAGATGGCATGAAGTTTTTGTATGCGTTTTCAGCGTTGATACGGCATTCGATTGACCAACCGTTAATTTTGATATCCTCTTGTTTGAAGGGTAATTTCTCACCAGAGGCAATTTTTAATTGCTGTTGCACAAGATCAACACCTGTCACCATTTCTGTTACAGGGTGTTCTACTTGGATACGCGTGTTCATTTCCATGAAGTAGAATTTATCTGCCTGATAATCATAAATGAATTCGATTGTGCCTGCCCCTTCATAGTTACAAGCTTGTGCTGCTTTGACAGCAGCTTCGCCCATTTCTGCACGACGCTCTTCAGAAAGTGCTGGTGATGGCGCTTCCTCTACAAGCTTTTGCATGCGGCGCTGTACAGTACAATCGCGCTCGCCTAAATGCACGACATTGCCGTGGCCGTCTGCTAATACTTGGATTTCACAATGGCGGAAGTACTCGATGAATTTCTCTAAATAAACGCCAGGGTTGCCGAATGCTGCGGCTGCCTCTTTTTGCGTAATATCAATGCCTTTCACAAGCTCTTCTTCTGTGCGTGCGACGCGAATTCCTTTACCACCACCACCTGCTGTTGCTTTAATGATGACAGGATAGCCGATTTTAGCAGCCCATTCTTTACCAGTTTCAATATCAGGAACAATGCCTGTCCCCGGCACAAGTGGTACATCTGCTTTTTCCATCGTTGCACGTGCTACGTCTTTAATGCCCATAATTTTAATGGAATCTGAAGATGGTCCGATAAATTTAATGCCTGCGTTTTCACAAGCCTCTGCAAAATCAGCGTTTTCTGCTACGAAGCCGTAGCCTGGATGGATGCCATCCGCTCCCGTTTTTTGCGCTACACCTAACAACGCTGGGAAGCTTAAATATGAATCCTTTGCTAAGCGTGGACCAATGCAATATGCCTCGTCCGCTAGCTTCACATGTAACGCCTCTGTGTCCGCCTCAGAATAAACAGCAACTGTTTCAATACCTAACTCTTTACATGCACGAATAATACGTACAGCAATCTCGCCACGGTTTGCAATTAATACTTTTTTCATTGGAAGTACCCCCCTGTTATTCAGCTTTTACTAAGAATAATGGTTGACCGTATTCAACAAGTTGACCATCTTTTACAAGTATTTCTACAATCTCACCCTTCACTTCAGCCTCAATCTCATTGAATAATTTCATCGCTTCAACGATACATACGATTGTTTCGTCGCCTACTTTATCGCCTACTTTTACATAAGCTGGTGATTCTGGATTTGGTGCTTGATAGAATGTACCTACCATTGGCGACGTAATTTGGTGTAGGTCAGACGCTTCATGTACAGGTGCTTTTTCAACAGGTGCTACCGCTGCTGGTGCTTCCACTGGTGTCGATGCTGGAGTAGTCTCTACTACTGGCGCTACAGGTGCTGCGACAACTACTTCTTGTTTAGGTACTACTACTTCTGTGACATTGCCTTTTTTCTTTAATTTTACTTTTGCTCCGTTTTCTTCATATACAAACTCGTCAATTGATGAAGCATCTACTAGTTTAATAATTTCACGAATCTCTTGAATTTTGAACATACCAAACTCTCCCTTATTGCTTAATATTATAATCACAATAACTATTTTATAATTTATCCAGACATTTTGAAATAGTTATTTAAAAATTCCCAAGAAATTAGCGTAACACAGCACATCTCCAACAAAATGACGATATTTTCTGATAATTAGTTTTTTACTATAGTAGTTGTAGGACATCTAAGGACTAACGAATTAAAAAACAATAACGGGAAAACAAACAAAAGGCTTTGATTAAGGTAATTTTATAGCCATCACCTTAATCAAGCCTCTTTTTCATCATTATGAATTCAATAATAATTTGATTGGACGTTGACCGTTACTTGAACACCTTCGCCTTGCTCAGACATGACAACATAAATAATTTCATTCGCTTCCTCTTTAGACATTTCATCTGACATCACCGTAACCGCGACCTTCTCACCCTCTATACGAACGAACGCATCCGAATAGCCTAATGATTTAATCAGCATTTCCAACATCGCCTCAGACGAATTGCGCTTTATTAATGCATTCATTTCATTGTAAGCCTCATTTTTTTCCTCTGCTGAATATTGGTCAGAAGCGATTTTTTGCGTATATTGCTCTCTTAGCTGACTGCGCTCATGCTCTACTTCCATACGCATTTGCTCAAATAAATAACTTTCAGATTGCACCGCTCTCGTTTCCTCTGGTAAGCCAGTTAACGTTGTTTCCTGCAATGTGTCATCTGAGAAAATAGCCATCAAATTGATATTTCGATCATTTTCAAATACATAATAAACAGAAATAACAGCCACTAAGCTAAAAAGTGTTAAAAACCAAACTGTTCTACGCTTTACCTTCATTCTCCATCTCCTTTGTTTCGCATCGGTACAATCATTATGCGGTGTGTAGGTATTTCCATTACGCGACTGACAACTTGCAATAATTCTCGTTGTACTGTCGGTTCCACCGCACCTTCACTCACAATTAATATGCCTGTTACGCGTCCTTCCTTTGCACGAAAATAATCGCTAAATATCGCCTCACCTTGCTGTTCATAATGTACATATACTTTTACTTGTCCTACTCCAGCCATTTCCTGAAGTGTTTGCTCTAGCGAACTTCCATCTTGTACAGTCGTTGTTGGTGCTTTTTGATTCGTCATGAGAAAAATTACAACTAAAATAATTGGTATAGCAAGCATCGGTAGATTTAATCGCTTCTGCACATACTTGGACTTACCCCCTTTTAACCAATTACGCCTTGGTTAACTATCATTCAGATTTTTTCAGGCGTGCTCGATTACTCCTTTCACATCTATGACATCCGCTAGAGGCTTAATCTTGATTTGTTTTTGCTGATTTGCACAGCTCCCTAGGGGAAAATTACCACATTATATGAGAGGCTTTTCCTTTATATTCGCAATCAATTACGCCTCGGCGTAATTGCGTCCAGATTTTTTTCAAGCTTGCTCGAAAAACTCCTCTTCAAAATCTGTGACATCCGCCGGAGACTTTGGGCCAACACGATGTTGATCACGCAGTTGTTACCACAGGATGTGGTGTTTTTAGACTGCGTTCTGCTCTGTTAATGGATGTTTAAATGTCTATGCCCATCAAGCATTTTTCTACTGAATCAAAAGAAATCTGCAATATAAGCATAAAAGCAAAGGAAGAGCGCTAGGCGAACATAGACGATAAATTTAGGCTCATCTGCGATAAGTAATAAGCATTGTCCAACTAAAACGAGTGCCAGTATCGTCATCATAAATTTTTCCCCACCCCTAACTGCATAATGACAAACATTAATAGCCAAATGAAAATAAATGTGATAGCAAGCAATATCGCAATGGCACATAACACAAATAATGTATTGCCGATATCATCGATGAAGCCGCTAATATTGGCACTTGTAAATGGCTCGCTAAGCGCCGCTAATAATTTACAGCTAAATGCATATAAAAGGAGTGTTCCTGCTGGATAAAAGGATGCGATTGAAAAAGAGCTAACGAGTGTGAAGCCGGTAATCGTTGTCGCAGTTCCTTGAAACTTTTGAAACATGGAAAAGCCTTGTACAACAATGGAACCTACTAATGGAATCGCTTGCTCCACGACCTTTTTTAAAGGGGTCGTGACTGCCGAATCCACTGCGAAAAAAGCGACACCAGAAATCGTTAATATGAGTGAAAGTGCTAAAGAGGCTGCTGCAATTAAGCTCATCGACGTCATGCGCAATAGATCTGCTAGCTTTTTAAAGGAAATACCTTGTACAAAACGGCTGCAAAAATCAAATAGCAATGCGCTGAGTAGGGCAGGAATCATCACTTTATTCGTAAGATGCATAAGCAATTGCAAGAAAAACAAGACGAGCGGACTCCAAGCGACAAAGGCGAGTATCGATTGAAGAACAATCATGGCGGATGTCAGTACGGGAATAAGTGCTAAAAAAAAGGCGGATAAAATTTCGGCAAACTCTCGCATAATTCGAAATGCCTCAATAACAAGCTCTCCTAATACCAGCACAAGCAAAATAATAAATAACGGCTCCAACCATGCTTTCGCTGTAGGCACAATTGCTTCTAGAATTAAAAAGATAAGCGTATAAAGTGAAACGACAGCAATCATTAAGATAATATTAGAAATTGGTTCACGAAAAACGTTCATAAGCGTGTCCATGTACTACACCCTTTTGAGCAAATTTGACAATGTCTGTATCGCAGGCTCTAGCTCTGTCATCCAATACGTAACGAGTGCAATACGAACAGCGATACGCATCACCTCCCCCAACGCTTCATATTCATGATCCGCTAATAGCGTAAACATAAACTCGCTTATTAGAAAGACGAGCGCTGTATACAATAAAGATCGTGCATATGGAACGTGCTGAATGATTGCGAGAAAATGACGAGCCCACGGCATGATAGATTGTACAAAAACAAATTGCAAAAAAATAAAGGTAAAAATAATTGTAAATAAAGGGTGTAGTGAGGGCATTGCTTGTTTCATCAATTGCAGCAGCAACAGCAAAATTACAACAGCGAATATCGTTGTCATTGTCACCCCGAAGAAGTAAGCCATTGAAAGAAAATAAGTATTTCATTAAAAAACAAACGCAAAAAACGAATAAGCTCTGCCGTCATATACAAATAAGCAATAAAAAATAGAAAAAATGAAAATTCCTTTTTCCCCGTTTGCTCAAAAAATATATGCAGCAAGGCAATCACAAGCCCTACCCCTGCAACGCGAAGTACATCTTGAAGCTCCAAAGTCTAGCCTCCTTACGTATCGCATTATATGTGGGCTAACGATATGATAGAACTTTTCTGGGGAAACAAAAACATTCATAGCTCAAAAGTAATGATTCGCCCAACGAAGTGGCAAATTCGCCCGACTAACAGCTAAATTCGCCCAACCAGCATCGGAAATCGCCCAGCCATCAATCCAATTCGCCCAACCAACATAAAAAATGGAAGTATCTGCTTTATTTGCAGACACTTCCATTTTTATTTAGCAATCTCTCCCAACAACTCTTCCACAATATCCGCAACCTTTGCTTCTTTCGCTAGATGGCCGTTTGTGCCCATCCATAACGATAAAAATTCGGGGCGACCTTGTGCTGTGCTTTCTTTACGAATGGCTGTTGTTAAATGGTGTTGTAAAGGATATGGTGCAACAATAGCATCCTTTAAACGCTCTGTGAAGTCGTTTTTTAAGCCGCGCGCATATTTGCCTGTAAATGCCTTCGTCAATGTTGTCGCGTCACCTTCTGATTGTAAAATGGCTTGCTTATACAATGGAGATACTTCACTTTCAACAGCGACTAAAAATGCTGTCCCCACTTGCACGGCTGCTGCGCCTTGTGCTAAAGTGTCCTTCACCTGACGCGCTGTAGCGATGCCGCCTGCTACAATGACGGGGATGGTCACTTGATCGATTACTTGCGCTAATAAATCGTCCAAACTGATTAATTCCAAAGGCTCTGTAAACGTACCGCGATGACCGCCTGCCTCACTTCCTTGGAGCACAATTGCATCAAGTCCAGCCGATTCAACAGCCTTTGCCTCTTGTAATGTTGTGGCTGTACCAATCGTGTAAATACCTGCTGCCTTCAAACCAGCAATATCATCGGCTGTTGGAAGCCCAAACGTAAATGAGCAAATGGCTACATTTTCATCAATGACAGCTTGTAATTGATCTGAATAAACATCCTTTGAAATAACCGTCTGTACAGGCGGAATGTTTAACTCCTCGTAAATTGGCTGCAATGCGACACGTGCCTCCTGCAATACAGCCACATCTATTTTAGGCTCTTCTTGCACAAATAAATTAATAGCAAAAGGCTTATTTGTCCCTTTTTTTACCGCTTGAATAAATGCTCGTGTGGCATCGCCATCTAAATAACCTGCGCCAATCGAGCCTAAAATACCAGCCTCACAGCTAGCAATCACGAGCTGAGGTGTTGTGACACCCGCCATTGGTGCTTGAATAATTGGTTTTTGAATTTGAAATTGCTGCAACATTTGTCATCACTCCTTATTTTCTATTGTAATACTTTTCGCCTATCGTTACTATAGAAAAAAGCTGGTTCATAAGCACCTTGCCTATAAACCAGCTAATTATTTTACTTATTACGCACGTGAAACGTAAGTACCTTCAGATGTGTTAATAATTAATTTGTCCCCTTCGTTTACGAAGAATGGTACGTTTACCATTAAGCCTGTTTGCATTTTAGCTGGCTTTGAACCACCTGAAGCAGTATCACCTTTAATACCAGGCTCCGTTTCAGCAACTTCTAAAACAACTGTGTTTGGTAATTCAACACCTAACATTTCACCTTGGTATGATTGAATGTGGATTTCCATATTTTCTAATAAATATAGCAACTCCTCTTCAATTTGTGCTGCTGCTAACGTTGTTTGGTCATATGATTCCATGTCCATAAATACGTGCTCATCACCTTGTGCATATAAGTATTGCATTTTACGATTTTCGATCATCGCTTTTTCTACTTTTTCACCTGCACGGAACGTTTTTTCGTTGACGTTACCGTTGCGCAAGTTACGTAGTTTTGAACGCACAAAGGCAGCACCTTTACCTGGCTTCACGTGTTGGAAATCCAAAACACGGTATAATTGGCCATCAACGATAATTGTTAGACCTGTGCGAAAATCGTTTACTGAAATCATCTTTATTTTCCTCCAAATTATAAAATAATTAAATCTTTTGTAGAATGCGTTAATTTTTCATTGCCTGTTGCTGTAATAAGTATATCATCCTCGATACGTACACCGCCAATGCCCGGCAAATAAACACCCGGCTCAATTGTAACAGCCATACCTGGCTCTAACACTGTTTCTGAACGGAATGATAGCCCAGGGCCCTCATGCACTTCTAAGCCAATGCCATGACCCGTTGAATGTCCGAATGCCTCGCCATAGCCTTTTGATGTTAAATAATCACGCGCTACTGCATCCGCCTCAATTCCTGTCATCCCAGGACCTACTTTCTCTAAAGCAAGCAACTGTGATTCCAATACGACATTGTACATTTCAACTAGCTTCTCAGAAGGCTGTCCAACAGCAATTGTACGTGTAATATCAGAAATATAGCCATTATACAATGCACCGAAGTCAAGTGTGACAAAATCGCCCTTTTCAATGATTTTATTTGTCGCAACACCATGTGGCAATGCGGAACGCACACCACTTGCTACGATAATATCAAATGACGAGCTTGTCGCACCCTGCTTACGCATGAAAAATTCAAGCTCATTCGACACCTCAAGCTCTGTTTTACCAGGCTCAATAAAGCCTAAAATATGTGTAAATGCTTGATCTGCAATTTCACATGCAGCCTTAATAATAGTAATCTCTTGTTCTGTCTTAATCAAGCGAATTTTTTCAATTAAGCCCGCAGTTGGCACAAATTCAGCTTTCACGGCATTTTTATAAAGAGCATATGTACCATAAGTCAGCGCTTCTTTTTCAAATCCAAGCGTTTGCACACCCATTAAGGCCGCTTGCTTTGCCACTTCATCAATGATTAAGCCACTATGCTGCACAATGCGGAAATCCTTCACTTGCTCTGCCGCTTGCTCCGTGTAGCGGAAGTCCGTAATAAATACTGCATCATCCTTTGATACGATGGCTACTCCCGCCGTACCAGTAAAGCCTGTCATATAACGACGGTTATAGTCGTTTGTAATCAGTAATGCGTCGATTTTTTCATCGATTAATGCTTGACGTAATTTTGCTAATTTCATGTTGTGATTTCCCCTTTTTTATTGTTGTAAAAATTTGCGTACAGCTAAATCATAGCCGATTGTACCGAGACCGCAAATTTGCCCGACACATTCTGCTGCTAGCATGGAATGATGGCGGAATGGCTCACGCTTATGGATGTTGGAAATATGTACTTCAATGACAGGGACAGTTACAGATGCAATTGCATCGCGTAAAGCAACACTTGTATGCGTGTAAGCACCTGGGTTGAAAACAATACCTGTCATTTGCTGATCCTCCGCCTCATGAATCCAATCAATCAACTGTCCCTCATGATTCGATTGTCGAAAATCAATTTCACTTTGCAAGCTTGCCGCAAGTGCCTGTAATCTCACTTCAACATCAGCTAATGTTTCCGTTCCATAAATTTCTGGCTCACGCTTACCAAGCCGATTTAAATTTGGTCCATTTAATACGAGCAATCTCACTATGTTTCCCCTTCCCTTTTAATTGACGACATAATTTTATTTTATCATAGTGTTTTTATACATCAACTTATTTCGATGAGCGAATTTTCTACTATAATAATGAAATTGCGCTGTTTCAATCACGAAGCGGCATACTGTAATCGTCACAACGATAAATGGGATGGATAGTTTTTTAAAAGACTCCTTTTCTGCTGGCAAATCATAAATCACCCATTCCGCTAAAAAAGCAAAGGCAAGCCCTATTATGAAGGAAGTAAAGAACGCTGGCACACGCCAAGCATATTGCAGTACAATATATAACAATAAAAATAAAAGAAATAATACGAGACCGAGCAAAAGCCATGCAGTAAATGGCGCTATTGTTAAATCCCATTTTTTCACGAAGCCAATCGGATGCCATGAAATAAAAGAAAAATAATGTAAAAATTTCAAAACGCATGAAAAGCCAATCGCACTAACGATGCTTGTAATGATAGCTAAAGACATAAAATTCCCTCCCTTTCCTGTATTTTTACCAAAATACACAAGTCGTATGCGTTTTCGTAGTTCTTTTTGAAAAAATTTAGTACAATAATTTAGAAACTATTTAAGAGAGTGGTGTACATAGTGAGCAAGGAAGTACCCGTATATGGTGGACAAGCGCTATTAGAAGGCGTAATGTTTGCTGGAAAAGAACACATGGTCACAGCGATACGTCGCAATGACAATTCAATTGATTATTTTCATGTAGAAAAAAAGAAAAAACCTTTATACCAAAAATTAAAGAAAATTCCTTTCGTGCGAGGTGTTGTTGCTTTAATCGAATCGGCAGGCTTCGGCTCGCGTCATTTACAGTTTGCAAGCGAGCGCTATGACGTAACGCCTGGAGAGGAAGAGGAAAATAGCGAAGAACCATCAAAGCTACAAATGATTTTAGGGGTAGCGGTTGTCGGAGTGCTTTCCTTCTTGTTCGGGAAATTTGTCTTTACCCTTGTGCCTGTCTTTTTAGCTGATTTATTTTCAAACTGGGTTCCAAATAAAACAGGCCAAATCTTTTTAGAAACAGCGTTTAAACTCATATTGCTATTAGGCTATCTACAGCTCATTGCGATGACGCCGATTATTAAGCGTGTCTTTCAATATCATGGCGCGGAGCATAAAGTCATTAATTGCCATGAGGCAGGTCTTGAGCTAACCGTAGAAAATGTCCAAAAGCAATCGCGTCTGCATTATCGTTGCGGCTCAAGCTTTATTTTATTTACGGTTATTGTCGGTATGTTCGTCTACTTTTTCGTACCAACAGATCCACTATGGCTACGCGTCGTGAACCGTATTTTATTAATTCCTGTCGTGCTTGGCATTTCCTTCGAAGTACTACAAGCAACGAACGCTTTGCGCAATGTGCCTGTCCTACGCTTTTTAGGCTATCCGGGCCTTTGGCTACAGCTTTTAACAACGAAGGAGCCAAAAGATGACCAAGTCGAAGTAGCTATCGCTTCATTCAACAAGCTACACGAAGTAGAAAAACATCCAGAAGTAGCTGCGACTTTACACCATGATTAAATGAAAGGAGCTGTCCAAAAAGGTATCACCTTTTTAGACAAGCTCCTATTTTTGAGTGTAACTGAGCGAATGTAGTTGCCTTGCGGGCGAATTTCGCTTGTTAACGGGCGAAAATGGTCGTTTTGCGGGCGAATCATTACTTTTGAACTAGTAATACGATAAAAATCAAAAAAGCTGTCATTTTTCTGACAGCTTCTTTCCCTATGTACGCCCCATCTTTTTCATCATACGATTTTTAAAATAAGCAGGCTTTAATTCCGCAATTAAAATCGCCACCATAATTAATATAGCCCCTATTGTCATTTTAAATGTCAATACTTCATGTAAAAATAATATAGCGAATAGTGTACCAAATAACGCCTCTGTTGATAAAATAATGGCCGCCTTCGTTGCCGTCGTATATTTATGTGCCACATTTTGTAAGACGTAGGCAAGTGTTGTTGAAAACACCGCTAAATAAATAATCGCATAAATTCCCTCTTTTGCAATGGTGGTCGGGATCTCTCCTTGCATAATGACGACGAGCGTTCCAATGACTGCCGCTGTCACAAACTGTACAATTGTTAAAACAAGCGCATCCTCTTTTTGCACAAAATAATTCGTATAAAAAATATCGAATGCAAAGCCCACCGCACAAATTAATGTTAACATATCACCAATATTCATCTTGAAAGAGCCCTGTAATGACAACAGCCCAATGCCGATTAATGCGAGAACAGAGCCAAACATTTCGTAGCCATCAATTTTCCGCTTATAAAAAATAAAGGCAATTAACGGCACAATAACCACATTCACTGCCGTAATAAAGGCATTTTTCGATGCGGTCGTATACTCAAGTCCCACCGTTTGAAAAGCAAATGCGACATATAAAATCGTCCCTAATATTGCCCCCTTCCAAACAACTGACCAACGCAACCCTTTTAGTTTATAGCCAAATAAGATTAATAAAATAATTGCTGCTAAGATAAAACGCCCTGCCATCACTTGATAAGCAGTTAAATAATTTAATGCGATGGCTACAACAACGAAGCCGCTTCCCCAAACGATTGCTGTAATCAGCATCATCGCGTCTCCCATATACTTTTTCACTTCATTTCCTCCTCACTGCTTCATCATAGCAGAAAAAGAAGAACTATCCGCTCTTTCCTCACAAATTAAGTAAATTTTTCGATAACTTATTCGAAAGTTTGCAATTCGTCAAATTCATCGCTCAAATGGAGCATTTTCATCTTTAAAACAACAAAAGACCAAGATGCTGATTCACTAGCACCTTGATCTTTCCTCTACTTTATCCCGTATTAACAATCTTTTTTGTACCAAAAGCGAAGCGTCAGGTACAGGCTATAAGCCCCCCACTGATTGAAGGTTTACTTTATAAAAAAACTATAAATAAAAATCCCTGCAAATGCCACCATTACTGATAATGCTTGGACAAAGGAAATAATATGATGACGTAAATAAGCATCATATTTCTTTTCTAAAATGCCGCGCGTAACTAAAATCACGACAAAGCCAATCGGGATAAAGGCTACAGACCAAAGCTCCAGCGCGGGTGTCAAAAGCACAATACCTAGCACAACGACTGCAATCACAGCTAACTCAAATGGCAGCTGCCATTTCGTTTTATATTGATAAAACATCGTTCCCTCTACACGAATATAGCCTACTTTACGCTTTAAAATCGGGATGAAAATCCATTGGTATAGTATCATAACAATAAGAATAGCTATATATTCCATTATTTTCTAAAATTCCATTCATCATTTGCGTATTTTCTTGCCTCTAGCTCCTTTACATAAGCCAGCTGCTCCTCTGTTAATGTGTATGGCACAAGCTCAATATGTAATGATTTTTCAAAGCCTGTTTTAAATGCTTCCACACATTGTGGAATCGTAAAAGGTGTATCCACAAAGCGATTCATCGCAACCGCTTTTTCAGGTAGCTTCTCACGCATTTTTTGCTTGATTCTCTCAGAAGAAAATTTAAATACGGACAATAGCTTTTCCTCATCCAACTCTAGTAAAATAGCTCCGTGCTGCAAAATAACACCCTTTTGACGCGTCTGTGCACTTCCAGCCACCTTTTTGCCTTCTACCACTAGTTCATACCAGCTCGGTGCATCAAAGCATACGGCGCTTCTAGGTTTCTTTAAATCTGCTTGCTTTTCCTCTGTATCTGGTACGCTAAAATAAGCATCTAACCCTAGATTTTGAAAGCCTAACAAAATCCCTTCACTTAGTACACGATAAGCCTCTGTTACTGTTTTCGGCATATTTGGGTACTCTTCTGACACAATAATTGAATACGTTAGCTCTTGGTCATGCAATACTGCACGTCCACCAGTAGGTCGACGTACAAAGCCTAAGTTTTGACGTTTTACAGCTTCCAAATCAATATCGCGCTCTGCCTGCTGAAAATAACCAATCGACAATGTCGCTGGATTCCATTCATAAAAACGAATCACTGGCGGAATGCTACCTTCACTATGCCAATCAAGTAATGCCTCATCTAATGCCATATTAAATGATGGTGAACAAGGCCCTGAGTTAATAAAATACCACTTTTCCAATGCTGTCATCTCCTTGACGAAACTTTCCTCTTCTAAATTACCATACATAGCAGGTTGATAGTAAACAATTTGTTTAAAAATATCAAAAGACATGGGTACAATATGCAACCCATGCCTTCCCTTTAAAAAGAACCCCTGCTAGTAACTGCCTTTTTATTTACCTGCTGTTGTAATTTATCAACGATGAAGACCAGGATAAAAATAACGCCAACAGCGGCAGCCATCATTCCTGCGATAGAAGTATCTAACCATTTTGCTGCATAATAGCCCATGATAGCAGATGCAACACCGAAGCTCATACTCCATATAAACATTTCCTTAATCGATTTGCTAATTAAATAGGCAGTTGCCGCTGGACCAATCAGCATTGCCACAACTAAAATGGCCCCGACACTATCAAAGGCAGCAACCGTTGTTAGCGAAATCGTTGTCATAAAAGCATAGTGCAATAAAATCACTGGCAAGCCAATTGTTGCCGCATAGACATAATCGAATGTTGAAAGCTTCATCTCCTTGTAGAATAGTAGAAGGAATGCCACATTAATGACTAAAACAAGCAGCAGCATCCACACTGCTTTTGGCATTGTAATGGATAAAAATGTCCATTTATCCCATGGCACAAAGGAAATTTCCCCCATTAATACATGCTCTACATCTAAATGAACATTGCCTGCAAATAACGTAATAAGTAAAACGCCTAAGGCAAATAAAGAGGTAAATGTCACACCAATCGCCGCATCCTCTTGAATGCCTGAAGATTGCAGCAACTGTACTAAATAAGCAGTCAAAATTCCTGCTACTGCTGCACCAACTAACATCCACAAGCCATTCAATGACTGTGTAATAATAAAAGCCATCACAATACCAAATAATACCGTATGACTAATGGCATCTGCAATCATTGACATTTTACGAAGAATTAAAAAGACCCCTGCAATACCACATGTAATACCAACTAAAATCCCTGTTAAAATAACCCAAAATTCAATCATTACACTTCACCTTGCTGAAATTTGTTTTTTGTTATATATTTGCTTATTTGTCCAGATTTCGGGCTAAAGAGATAGGAGACGAAAAAGATGCTGGCAGCACATAAAACAATAATTGGTCCTGTTGATAACCCTACACGTAATGAGCTAATAAATGTTCCCACAACACCTGCTAAGCCTCCTGCAATGCCGCTAAATAATAACATCGCACTTAGCCTTTTCGTCCACAATTTAGCGCTTGCTGCTGGAATAATCAAGAGTGCTGACATTAAAATAACACCGACCGCTTGAATGCCTGTCACAATCGTCATCACAATAAGTGCCGTTAAACAAGCCTTTAATGCCTCCACTGGTAAGCCGATGCCCTTTGCATAGACTGGATCAAATATGATTAACTTCCATTCCTTATACATTAAAAGGCTAACAGCTATAATAATAATCGCACTCATAAAAAGCCACGTTAAATCTGATTTTGTCATCGTGGCCGCTTTGCCAAAAATAAAATCATTTAAGCCGCTTTGATTGCCTAGCGGACTGCGGTTAACAATCGTTAATAGCACAATACCTACACCGAAAAATACAGCTAACACTAGCCCAATCGCCGCATCGGCCTTCAGCTTTGAATACGTCACAATCCATTGAATGCAATAAATAGAAAGAGCTGAAGTAAGAGCTGCACCAATCATTAGAATAGGTAGCTCTTTTTGACCTGTTAATAAAAAGGCTAGCGCTATACCTGGCAATGTCGCATGTGCCGCAGCATCACCTACTAAACTTTGCTTTTGTAAGAAGGAAAACGTTCCTGTAATACCAGCAGCTATACCAAGAAGCGACGTTCCCATTAACACCCAAAGTAAATTTCCAGATAACATCGTATCCCTCCTTACATCGCTTCCATCATTAATAATTTACCACCATATGTTTGCTGTAGCTTCTCTCTCGTAAATACTTCTCCCGTTTTACCCGCAGCTAAAATCGTTTTATTTAATAAAATGGTGTAATCAAAATACTCTGTAACGGTTTGTAAATCATGATGAACAACAAAAATACTTTTTCCTTGTGCCTTTAAATTTTTTAAAATATCAATAATTGTTTTTTCCGTTGCTGCATCAACCCCTGCAAACGGCTCATCTAAAAAGTAAACTTCCGCGTTTTGTGCCAGCGCTCTAGCTAAGAACACGCGCTGCTGCTGACCTCCTGAAAGCTGACCGATTGAGCGCTCTGCAAAATCCTGCATGCCAACACTCGTTAAAGCCTGCATCGCAATCACTCGGTCCTGCTTTGTTGGGCGCTTAAACAAACCTCGATGCCCATAACGCCCCATTAGCACTACATCAATAGCTGTTGTTGGAAAATCCCAATCAACGGCATTGCGCTGTGGTACATAGCCAACAACTAAGTTTCTTGGTGCAAAAGCCTTCCCTAAAATCTCAACCTTCCCAATTTTATTCGGTAACTGGTTCAATATCGCTTTTAAAAAGGTCGATTTGCCAGCCCCATTCGGCCCAATAATCGCCGCTAAATGTCCAGTTGGTACGGACACGCTCGCATTTTCAAGCACCGTTTTTTTATCATAAGCAACCGATAAATTTTTAACAACTAAAGCTTCCATCTCTTCCACCTACTTCAATGCATCGACAATTGTGTCGACATTATGTTTATACATTCCTAAATACGTGCCTTCTTCCGTCCCTTCAGCACCCATTGCATCTGAGAACAATTCGCCACCAATTATGACAGCGTGACCTTTTTCCTTTGCCCCCTCAATAACTGCCTTCATCGCCTTATCCGATACACTTGACTCGATAAAAATGGCTTTGATCTTGTTTTCTACTAAATAATTCACCATATTTTGCACATCCTTTACACCATACTCAGAATCTGTGCTTAGTCCCTGCAAGCCACGCACATCAAATCCTAAGCTTTCACCAAAATAATTAAAGGCATCATGCGCTGTGACTAAAATACGCTGTGACGCTGGAATTTCCTCTGTACGACCAGCTACATATTCCTTTAATTCATCCAATTGAGCTAAATAAGCCTCTTCATTTGCTTTAAAATCATCTTTATATGCTGGATACTCCTCGGCTAATGTCTGACCAATCTCAGCAACAACCTCTTTCCATAAATCAATAGCAAACCAAATGTGTGGATCAGGCAATGCGGCATCGTCTTCATCCGCTAATAATGCACTTTTATCTAACTGCTCTCCTACTGCTAACACCGTTTTTTCCTCAGCCATTTGGTCAAAAATATCCTGCATCTGCCCTTCTAAATGTAAGCCATTATAAAAAATAACTTCCGCACCATCCAGCTTCGTTAAATCACTTTGCGTCGCTTTGTATAAATGAGGGTCTACACCTGGGCCCATTAATGTTGTCACTTGCAAATGCTCTCCACCAATCATTTTAATGGCATCGCCAATTTGTCCTGTCGTTGCCACAACATTCCCCTCTTTTGCATCTTCTTTTCCATCACTACATGCGGCTAATAATAAAGTTAGCCCTAAAACTGCTAAAAAACGTTTCATTATCTCCTAAACTCCTTTTCTATTTTTAAAGTTTTCCGAAGCATACAGCGCCAACAAATCCATATGACAAAAAATAGCAGTGCGATTGTTACTGACTTTGTGATGAACCATGTAGACAATAAGATCAACCAAAAAATACATAGCAAAATCGTTACATTTTCATTTTTCATAACAGACACTCTCTTTCAATAACGCTAATATGTTTCCTTAAGGAAAAATATATGCTATAACGAAAGAAAATGCAAGCATAACTTTTATTTATTACGAATTAAATCGCACTTTATCCAGCTAGTAAATCTTTGAGATGCTTTGATAGCAACGTATTGCATCTATTATTTTTTACATAGCCATCCATCAATCTTTCTAACAAATCTAATCATTGCTATTAAAATAAAAGACTACTAGCGTTTGCCTTCACATACGCTAGTAGTCTTCAATTTTTTGATTGCTTTACATTTCTATCTGCCATTGCTCCGCTCTTGCACGGTCATGCCAAAACTTTTTATATCTACCTTCATGAGCAAATAGTTCATCATGTGTGCCAGATTCTATCACTTGGCCATTTTCAATCACAGCGATTGTTGTCGCGTTACGGATTGTATGTAGACGATGTGCTACCATAATGACAGTCTTATGACGTGCTAGTATTTGCAATGCCTCGCGAATATACAATTCATTTTCTGGGTCGATAAAAAATAATTTTGGTTTCTCTCATTTCACTCAAACTGAGAAAGCGATACTCTATATAACTTATCATCACCTTCTTGCCCATTTCCGCGACCATCTAAATTATTGCTAATAAAATACAGATCGTTATCCTCAATGAATACATCCCGAATGCGACCAAAATCTGTTAGCAACTCTCGCTGTTCATTTGTGGTTACATCAAATTCTAAAACAGCATTTCCTCTGAGCGCTGCCACATAGATTTTATCGTTAGCATAACCCATGCCAGATGGAGCCCAAGTATTTTGACTGCCAGAAGTGAATAATGGAGCATGTAGCCCCTCTTGTTCCTCACGCCCTTCAATAATTGGCCAGCCATAATTTTGACCAGCCTCAATCAAATTCATTTCATCATTTCTACTCTCTCCATGCTCACTTGCATACATCGTACCATCTGTTGTCCAAACAATGCCTTGAGGATTACGATGTCCTAAGCTATAAACATAGGAATTTGGAAATGGATTATCAGTTGGTATGGAGCCATCGAGGTTCATTCTTAAAATTTTGCCACCTAATGCTTGCAGATTTTGTGCGATTTCACGCTTAGAAGCATCACCCGTTGTCGCATACAACATGTTATCTGGACCTATTTTAAGCCTGCCACCATGATGATAGGTGCCGCTAGGAATTTGATCAAGCAGCAAGCTTTGTTCTCGCCATACATTATCTTCTAAATGAAGTGTGACAATACGATTAAATTGTCCTGCCCTATCGTCATACGTATAATAGGCATATGCAAGGCTCAATTCAGAAAAATCTGGCGCGAGCACAAATCCAAGTAACCCTGCCTCTGAGGCTGTTGATAGCTCTTTTTCAAGCACTACACGTTGTCGCTCTACTTTCTCCCCTTCTATTTTGACAATGCTGCCAACTCTTTCAGTTAAATAAAACGTATCTCCTTGTTTTTCAATCGACCATGGAATATTTAAATTTTCCACTATCACTTCTAATTCGACAGACGAGGGCATTTCTTGTTGTGTATTATTAGAAATAGTAGGTGCGTTTTGTTGTTCCTTACCAAAGCAACCCGATGCTAAAATAGTTGCTGCAATGGATACTGCGATGATTTTATGCAATTTGATTCCTCCCTCTTTGAGATAGCTACAAGAAGGTTATCACAATCGATTGACAGCCTTCTTGCTTATTACAAAGGTTGACATTCATATTCGCCACTTGGTTCAGTAAAATACCCTATTTTGAAGCGATTAAAACGCATTACTTTATTTACAAATATGTTTATTCATAAAAACAAATGCGATTCCCTCAATTTTATAAACGCATACAGATAGTTTTAATTAAAGCAGCAATCAACCAAAGTCTAAGTCCATGAGGCTAATTTTGTACACACCAACGTTCACTGTACATTTAACTCACTACTTTGTAACATAAAATCTACTACATCTAGTAGCCATTAATGCGATTATATCAAGCATTCTTAAATTTTTATATTTACCGCACTGTACTAAATAAGATCTATTAAAGTGCATGATTGGAGCTAATGCGACATCTATATGGAATAATCAACCTTACTTTATAAATGACACGCTGCTCTCACTTAACGATCAAAAGAAAAAATCCATTTTTAATAAATGGATTCAGACTGTCGATTTAACATATTATTTATCATCACTTTCAAGGAGGTATCTCATGACAAAACCTTGTTTTGTCCAATCGTCAATGCTTGTTTTAGGCGTAATAGGAACCTTTTTAACCCTGCTTCTTTTGGTAAAAAATGAATATTCTTTAGCTGACCAGTCTTCCGAAAATGAACTTAAGCAAGCCTACGCTGAAGAGTTTTCAGCTAAATTACAAAGCACAAATTTTACTTTTGAGGTTTTACAAGCTATAAGAGAAAAAGGCTATCGACCTGATGACTCACTTGGCTTTTTGGTAGAATCACCCCAAAAGCAAGTTATCGCTGTTTATTTGAATAACATAGATCAAGTAGATGAAAAAGTTGTAAAAGATATCCAAGACATTGTAAATATTGCTTCCAAGAACAATGACTTTAATCCATTTACCGTTGAAGTACAAATTTCGCGAAACCATAACTCTTCTTAATCCTCTATTAATATACAAAATGAAATGATCGATAATTCAACCCTAATTTATGATGTTGAACCAAAACCGTAAATAAATGTTGTATATTTCCATTATAAATGATAAGATTTATTAAATTCCAAATCATTTAACTAGGAAAGGTGGAAAACTTTATGAAAAAAATAATGAAGATTACGTCGACAGCATTACTAGCAACAACATTTGCTACGGCTAGTATATATCCTTCAGCAGTTTTTGCTGCAAGTAATGAAGCTACTGATTCGTTAGTAGAAACATCGATTTCATCACAAAATAATATGGAGAAAGCTGTGCAAGCCGCATTAGCAGGTCCTGAAATCAAGAAATTAGAAGTATTAGGTCATGAGTTTAATGTCAAACCAGCTTCTATTGTCAAAAAGGACGATCGCACAATTGTGAATGGACAAATCTCTCATCACTTAAGCTGGCGTCCAGATGACCAAGTATTCTATCATATTGAAATAGAACATGGCGAAGTGAAAAAGGTAGAAATTAAAATCGACCGAGGTGGATGGACAAGTATATCTGCACCACTTCTAGCTACATTAGCACAAAAAAATGATATTCCAGTGACGTTGGAAATGTTGCAAGAGCTTGGTCAAAAGCTTGGAAGTTATATTGATGGAAAATGGGAATATGCAGCAGAAGCCATTGTTTCATCTATTGCTCTATATGTTGAATAAATAGAAAAAGAATTGTTCAATAAATCAATCCCCCTATATTTTACAAATATAGGGGGATTGTTGTTCAATATGAATCATCGTCATCTATAATTTCATACTCTATCAAATTTTCATATGCACTGTTCTTTATGACATAAGTCTTTATTTGTCATACAAATCTTCCTCATAGTTTTTTCTTGAAACAAGATTGGCTGCCAAATAGCGTATCAATTCCTTTTCTATGAAGGTATGTCTGGGCTGTTAACCATCCCCCCTATTATGATGCATCTATCTAATATGTCTTGGCGGTTATGACGTACTTTACATTCTCCATAATAATTTCCTGTGTCTATATATTTCTATTTAACTCAAGCTCCTAACTTCTTATGTTATGTGTATGATTATTTTGTTTTTTCTTCACAAGTAATTCCTTACATATCATCTCAATATCTTGTGAAAAGGATTTTACTTGGAAGGCTTCTGAGTATATTTTATTCTCAGATGAGGCCACTACTTGTTGTAGTTTTTCTTCATAGGTTTGTACAAAATGATCCAACATTGGGCTTTTTAAATTTAAGGCATTAGCAATTCCTTGAATAATTTTCACACGATAGTAATCTTCTTTTGGCATTCTGGGAATATCCCATTCTCCATCATGATTTTTAAAAATATTTCTAATAGGAACTGCTGAAAAATCAAAGTATTTTCCCTCTTGATTGGGCATAGAAAATGGATCAATTAATAAGGAGGCATAACGAATATAGAGCAGATATTCTTGATGTATGGGCTCAAGTTTAGTAAAATTCTCTATTTCTTGTCGGGCTATACTTGCTGGCTGTAATGGGTAATTATCATCTACCATAAACTTTAATAGATTTAAAGGTTGAATATCACAATGCTTCACAATTGCCATCATTTCTTTCCAATAGTTTAATAAATGACGAATCATTGTATAAGTAATGGGCCCTTCCGGATAAAGCTTATACACATATTTTGCCCTTTTTTCCTCGTTAAATATTGCGTTTAATGAAAAATCATTCATAAATAAGGGCGGATGCACATATAGAGATATATTTCTTGTTTCTGCTTCAAGGGGAGACGTTACTTTTTTCAAATGAATTCCCAAATGACGAAATAATTCAGACAATTTAGCTAACCTTTTCGATTTTGAGTAAATTGAACCAATAAAAACCGTTCTCTTTACCCCTGTTGTCAATACTTGATTTGATGGCATTTCCTTTAACCATCTAGTATCTCCATAATAGGTTGAAAAGCTAATTATCTCCGCATGTGGAGATCTATTTTTTAGGAAATTAGCTACTAAATGACTAGAGCCAAATGTAGGAGAAATTAATATAAAACAGCTAGCCCTTTGCAACACTTGTGTATCGATTTGTGCCAATACTGATAAATAAGAATCTGTCGTAACACTAAGTACAATGGTATCCCAATTTCCAGATATTTTATGATAACCCTCAAAAAACGTATTAATTGTACATTCTCCTGCAACAGACTGATGTTGTTTATTTTGTATTGATACCTTAAGTGCAAATTCATGCTGAACAATCGATTCAAAGAAAATTTTAGAGCGCAAAGATTCTCTCCCAGCAATAGCTACTGCATCACTACAATAATTCTTGAAATTCACAGCCAATTGAACTACGGTGGGACCTGTTCCTAACAGTAAAACCTTCTTGAAATAAGTCATAGCCCTCTCCTTATCTAGTTAAGTCATTGCACTTTTGATATAAAATAACATCAAACACACTTTGAGGGTGAATAATTTCCTCGACTATATACCATTTGGTTTCGTCTACTTTCTGCATTGGATAGTTAAAAAGAGACTTTAGCCCATTGCCATAACGCATAGCAATACGTACATCTTTATTTGTTAAATCATATAATTGCCCTAATATGTCATATTTACAGCTAACAGTTGAACTAAATATAATATGACTAATCTGTTGAATCACCTCAAGCTCTCCTACTGATTTATTGTCAATCTGAATGGATAAATGACTTCCTAATTTATTTACTACATGTTTTCCCAAGTGAATCGCTTCATCATCAATATCAATTCCAAAAACTTCCGCGCCTGTTCGTTCCGCAATCCTTAATAATGTTATAGGAAAAGATCCAGACCCCACCAATAGCACCTTCGACTGATTAGTAATTTGAAAACCGCCAAATTCCTTTTCAATGCAGTCTTCTATGTTCCGAAAATAACCAGTGATTTCCTCGCTTTTATCTCTTAATTCTAAAGCTCGATATTTTTCAATGATTCGCACACAAACAGAAGCGTTATTTCTTAGATTCTCAACTAGCGACACTATTTCAATTGATTGCTCTAAATTATTCCAATGTTCTTCATTGGCAGGATTTATAATAAAAGCAGAATAGCCATCAATTATTTGGCATAACGCTAAATATTCACCTATTAGATAAGCATTGTTTTGCTTGATAAATAACTTAAATTTTTCATCAAAGTAATGTAATCTCTTTACAAACGCATCTATCTCCTTCACTTGCCCCACTCCTATGTTTGAGGATTAAAGTTCAATATATGCCGTACCCTTTCACACTATTTCAAAACAGCCCCTGATATTTGACAAAGCTTGTACAAATACAAGAGACAATTGTTGAGCAGTTCCTGATTTTTTGAACACTAGTTAAAAACACTGTCACATCAACGTTCACTGTACATTTATTCTATTATCTTTTATAATAGATTGTGGAAATAGAAAGGGGTTTACTTGCAGTGAAAATTCTTATTACACTACTTATTGTAATCGCTATCGTTGGACTTTACATTTTTATTAGTTCCATACGCTTAAAAAAAGCCGTAACGAATTTAACACAAGACGAATTTATTCAAGGCTATCGCAAAGCACAATTAATTGACTTGCGTGAAACGAAGGAGTTCGATGCTGGGCATATTTTAGGCGCACGCAACATTCCTTCGACACAACTCAATGCGCGTTACAAAGAAATTCGTCCGGACTTACCAGTATACTTATACTGCCAAAACACAGGTCGTAGCGCCCGTGCTGCACTAACATTAAAAAAACGTGGCTACAATCAAATTTACCAACTACAAGGCGGTTTCCGTACTTGGACAGGAAAAATTAAATCTAAATAACAAACACAAAACAAGCTAGTCCACATTCAACTAGCTTGTTTTTTTTGTGACTGTATTATCTTGATTAGCTCGATTTATGGCATTCCGCTTTTATCCACGAAGTTTGATAATTTATCTGCGAGTTCTAGTTTTTATCTGCGAATTTCTTTCACTTATCTGCGGGTTTTAAATTTTATCTGCGCTTTTCTCTCATTTATCTGCGGGTTCTGGTTTTTATCTGCGCTTTTCTCTCACTTATCTGCGAATCCCCCTCATTTATCTATACCTCCTGATTTCATCAAAATTTCTAATCAAATACAAAAAAGACTATCGGAGAAAATTCTTTCCCGATAGCCTCTTGTAGTGATTATTTTGTATAGCGAAGTACTGGTGTACGTGCTGCACGCGCTTCATCTAAGCGTGAAATAACAGTTGTATGTGGTGCTTCTTGAACGATTGAAGGATTTTCTTCCGCTTCCTTCGCAATTTGAATCATTGCGTCGCAGAATGCATCCAATGTTTCCTTCGATTCTGTTTCCGTTGGCTCAATCATAATGCCCTCTTCCACAATCAGCGGGAAGTATACTGTTGGTGGGTGATAGCCAAAGTCTAACAGGCGTTTTGCAATATCCAATGTACGTACGCCCAATTTCTTTTGACGACGACCAGATAATACGAATTCATGCTTGCAATGACGGTCGAATGGTAAATCGAAATATTCCTCTAAACGACGCATCATGTAGTTTGCATTTAATACGGCATATTCTGTTACCGCTTTTAAGCCATCTGGACCCATTGTGCGGATGTATGTGTAAGCACGTACGTTAATACCGAAGTTACCAAAGTATGGCTTCACACGACCGATTGATTGTGGACGGTTGTAATCGAAGTGGAATGTACCATCTTCTTTTTTCACAAGAACTGGCTTTGGTAAAAATGGAATTAAATCTGCTTTTACCCCTACTGGACCTGAACCTGGACCACCGCCACCGTGTGGACCTGTGAATGTTTTGTGTAAGTTTAAGTGTACGCAGTCAAAGCCCATATCGCCAGGACGTGCTTTTGACATAACGGCATTTAAGTTTGCACCATCATAGTAAACTTTACCGCCTACTTCATGGATAATTTTCGCCATTTCGATGATGTTTTCTTCGAATAAACCAACTGTGTTTGGATTCGTTAACATTAATGCCGCTGTATCAGAACCGACAACGCGACGTAAATCGTCTAAGTCAACTAAGCCGTCTTCACCTGATTTAATGGTAATTGTTTCAAAACCTGCAACTGCTGCAGATGCTGGGTTTGTACCATGTGCTGAGTCAGGAACGATCACTTTATTACGATGCCCCTCGCCATTTGCCTCATGGAATGCACGAATCATCATTAATGCTGTCCATTCACCGTGTGCGCCCGCTGCCGGCTGCAACGTTACTTCATCCATACCTGTAATTTCTTCTAATGATGTTTGTAAATCATATAAAAGCTCCATTGCGCCTTGTACTGTTGACTCATCTTGTAATGGGTGAACGTTCGCAAAGCCGCTAAAGCGTGCTACTGCTTCATTAATTTTTGGATTGTACTTCATCGTACATGAGCCAAGTGGGTAGAAGCCTGAATCTACACCGTGGTTACGGCGAGAAAGCGCTGTGTAATGGCGCATAATATCTAATTCAGAAACTTCTGGTAGCTCAGCTGCTTCTTCGCGCACATAGCCTGCTGGTAATAAATCAGCTAAATCATATTCTGGTACATCAAGCGGCTCTAAATTGTAGCCAACACGGCCTGGTTTTGTGATTTCAAAAATGAGTGATTGGTTTTCGTTATGCATTATAAGCCCCCATCTCTGCAACGAATGCGTCAATTTCTTCTTTTGTGCGTAGCTCTGTTACAGCGATTAACGCATGGTTTTCTAATTCTGGATATACACGACCTAAATCGAAACCACCGATAATGCCTTTTTCAATTAAGCCTTTATTAATTTCCGTAACCGATTTTTTCGTTTTTACAACGATTTCATTGAAGTGTGCACCTTGATAAGCAACTTCAAAGCCTGCTGCCTCAAACGCATTTTTCGCGTAGCGCGTTTTGACGATATTGTGCTTCGCTACTTCTTGAATGCCTTGCTTTCCAAATGCTGTCATCGCTACAGAAGCAGCAAGTGCAAGCAATGCTTGGTTTGAACAAATATTTGAAGTCGCTTTATCACGACGGATATGCTGTTCACGTGCTTGTAATGTTAATACATAGCCACGACGCCCTTGATCATCAACCGTTTCACCAACAAGACGACCAGGCACTTTACGCATTAACTTAGATGTTACAGCAAAATAACCACAGTGAGGGCCACCGAAGCCTTCAGAAATGCCGAATACTTGTGCATCACCAACTGTAATATCTGCACCAAGCTTACCAGGAGGCGTTAATACACCAAGTGCTAATGGATTCGCTGATACGACAAGTAACCCTTTTGCGTCATGTGCAATGTCACCAATTGTTTGGATATCTTCAACTTGACCGAAGAAGTTTGGATACTGCACCATCACAGCCGCTGTTTGGTCATCTACTAAGCCTTTTAATGCGTCGATATCTGTTACACCATCTTTTGTTGGCACTGTAACGATTTCGATTGATTGACCGTATGCATATGTTGTGACAACATCCTTGTATTCTGGATGTACAGCACCTGATACAAGAATTTTTTTGCGACGTGTGTGACCTGCTGCAAGCATACCAGCCTCTGCAAGTGATGTACCGCCATCATACATCGATGAGTTCGCTAAATCCATACCTGTTAATTCGGCAATCATCGTTTGGAATTCAAAAATCGCTTGCAATTCACCTTGTGAAATTTCTGGTTGGTATGGTGTGTAAGCTGTATAGAATTCAGAACGAGAAATGACATGATCAACGATTACTGGCTTATAGTGATTGTAAACACCCGCACCTAAAAATGATACGTTTGCTGCTGTATCTTTATTCTTAGCTGCAAGTGCTGCTAACTCCTTCATTAAGGCTGCTTCTGATTTTGCTTCTTTAATGTTGTAAAGCCCTTGGAAGCGTACTTCTTCTGGAATGTCTGAGAATAGCGCATCAATTGAATCAACGCCAACTTTGGCTAACATTTCTTGCTTGTCCTGTTCCGTCATTGGTAAATAACGATGTTTCATGAGAACCCTCTTTTCAACTTAATTATTTTGAACACTTACCTGAATTGTGTGAGAATTGTGTGTGTGCCTGGCACTTAGCGCTTATAAAAAGGTGTTGCCACTGTAATAGCTGGAACTAATTTACCACGAATTTCAATTTCCACTTCTGTTCCTATTTCAGTAAATGCTGTATTTAATAAAGCGACACCGATGTTGCGCTTTGTTAATGGCGACTGTGTACCTGTCGTTACTTCACCGATTTCCACGCCATCTTTAAATACTTTATAACCGTGGCGAGGAATGCCTTTGCCGACCATCTCAACACCAACAGATTTACGTGTTAAACCAGCCTCTTTTTGTGCAATTAATGCTTCTTGACCGATGAATTTCGGCTCTTTTTGAAGCTTCACTGCAAAGCCAATCCCTGCTTCTAACGGAGAAATGTCTTTTGAAAGCTCTTGACCATATAGTGGCAAGCCCGCTTCAAAGCGCAGCGTATCACGTGCGCCAAGACCTGTCGGCACAACTTGCTCTGATTCTAAAATTTTATGCCATAGAGCAACGATTGCCTCTGGTGTTCCATAAAGTTCGAAACCATCTTCCCCAGTGTAGCCACTGCGTGATACAAGTACTTGATGTCCCGCAACATCTACATTATCTTGGAATTTGAAATATTTAATTTCTTTTAAGTCTGTTACCGTTAAAGCTTGTAGTACTTCTTCTGCTAAAGGACCTTGCAACGCGATTTGTGCATACTCATTTGAACGATTTGTGATTGTCACATCGCCTTCTATATGTTGTTGCATCCACTCGAAATCTTTTTCGATATTCGATGCATTCACACATAATAAGTATTGATTGTCAGACAAGCGATATGTTAATAAATCGTCAACAACACCGCCATTTTCATAGCACATTGCACTGTACTGTGCACCACCTACTGCTATTTTGGAAATGTCATTCGATAAGATTTTTTGTAAATACGCAAACGCATCTTCACCTTCTACAAAAATCTCTCCCATGTGTGATACATCAAATAAACCTGCTCGATTGCGTACTGCATCGTGCTCATCTTTAATAGATGAAAATTGCACTGGTAATTCCCATCCACCAAAGTCGATTGTTTTCCCACCATATTGCGCATATGCATCAAATAGCGGCGTGCGTTTTAATTCTGTCATTTCTCGTTCCTCCTCACGTTAATTACATCAAAAAAAGACAGACGAATCCCTTGTATTCGGAATTCTCTGTCCTTTCACCTGAAAGTTACACCTATTATTGATTCATTTCACATAATAGGCTTTCCCCTTTGGTGGCTACTTAAGTGAATTAAGAAGCGCTCTCCAGAGTTGCGTCCTGTACGAGTCTTTTTGCCTGAGAGATTCATAGCTTTGCTACTTGCTCCTTCGGCGACGCCACATCACGTTCTCTCCCCGTACAATCATCCGCAGTAATGATGTTTTAAAATAGAATACTAATCTACAAACTATTCTGTCCTGTTTCTTTGAAAGAATAGAGCTATCTAAGCCATATCCTAACATTAGATGTGATAAAAACGCAATCATTTTTTAATTTTATTACAAAAACCGAACATTCAAAAGAAAAAATACCGTATCATTCGCCTTTCAAACGATTCACTTGAAAGCCGACATATTCCACGATAAGGCGAAGCGTTCTGCCTGCCGTTAACACTTGTATATGCGCCGCTTCTCTGTAAAATTTTCGGCGTTCTAAATAAAGTTGCTGCAATTGTTCCTTTGTAGTGCTTTGGACAATCGGCCGATTTTTATCATTTTTAATGCGCATATATATGTCTTCAAAAGTCGCATCAAGAAAAAATACGAGACCTGTACGGCGCATAATTTTACGATTTTCGGCATTAATCGCTACACCACCGCCCGTAGAGATAATACATGCTTCATCACGAAAATTCTTTAAAAATTCAGTTTCCAACCGCCGAAAATAGGCCTCCCCATATTTGTCAAAAATCTCAGGTATCGTCATACCTTGCTGTCTCACAATTTCTTTGTCCATGTCGTAGTAAGGCATTTTCAAAAAAAAGCTCAATCTTCGCCCTATTGCGCTTTTACCACAGCCCATAAAACCTACTAAATAAATTTTGCGCATTCCCTTCACCTTCTTATCACATCAAAATCAACTACACATTCGCTAGCTCTCGTCCCAATTTTTTATAGGCTAGCCACATATCAGTTACGCCTCGGCTAACTATCGTCCAGATTTTTTCAAACTGCTCATAGCAGAAGTTAACCTAAAAGCGTCACAACATGCGCCAACGGTTAACTGACTTGCATCGTACAGGCCTCTCTTCAAAATCTGTGACATCCGCCGGAGGCTTAGGCCAACACGATGTTGGTCA
>NZ_PYWN01000166.1 GCF_003049505.1 Metasolibacillus meyeri | reverse complement strand
TTGGGCGAATTTCGCTGTTCGCTGGGCGATTTCTTTTGCTGGTTGGGCGAATTTTACTGTTCATCGGGCGAATTGTTACTTTGGAACTGATAATTTATTATTTTGTTAAAATGTATACTAAAAATAGCTGTAGGAAAAGAGGGCTAACCTCGATTTTCCTACAGCTATTCTATTTACTCAAAATATGTAATGCTTTTTGTAGCATTTGTGCATTCTTTTCTTCGATTTCAGCTTTGCGCGGAATGGGCTCGTATAAAGGTTTTGGGTCTTCCCATGTTGGAATTAATTCAACAGGAGCTTCTTGTTGCCAATGGGTTAGCCATCCTTTTGGTAATGGACCTGTTGGGCAAGGTAAATCATTCATTTCCGTCCAAATCATTGACCAAGCGCGAGGAACGACACGCCAAATATCGTAACCACCACCACCAACGGCAATCCATCGACCATCACAATATTCATGTGCTAATTTATGGGCAAGCTTCGGAATTTCCTTGTAAATTTCCATCGTGCCATATAAATGTGTTAATGGGTCGAAATAATGTGCATCTGCGCCATTTTGCGTGATGACAACATCCGGTTTAAAATGCTCAAACACGGTGCGCATTGCTTGTTCATAAATCGTTAAAAAGCTTTCATCCTCTGTAAATGCATCAACGGGGAAGTTAAAGGATGTGCCGTAGCCTTGTCCGTTGCCGCGCTCCGTCACATTGCCTGTCCCTGGAAATAAATAACGTCCGGTTTCATGAATAGACAGCGTGCATACATTTGGATCATCATAAAAGGACCATTGCACACCATCTCCATGATGCGCATCTGTATCAACATATAAGACGCGTAAGCCATATTTTTTTTGGATGTAACGAATCGCGACACTGCTATCATTATAAATACAAAAACCTGAAGCACGTCCGTAAAAGCCGTGGTGTAGCCCTCCGCCTAAATTAAGCGCGTGGCGTGCTTTCCCTTGTAAGACTGCATCGACAGCCTGTAATGTGCCACCAACAAGCAATGCGCTTGCCTCATGCATATTAGGGAATATGGGCGTATCCTCCGTACCGATGCCGTAACTTTCCCCTTGTTTAGCTGAAAGCTTTCCATGTCCGGCTCTTTTTACAATATCAATATATTTTTCATCATGTGCAAGCGCAATTTCCTCATCTGTAGCTAGACGTGCTGGAATAATATCTTCATTTTTTAAAGCACCAATGTTTTTTAGTAAATCCATCGTTAATACTAATCGTTTATGATTGAACGGGTGTGTGTCCGAAAACTTGTAGCCAAGCTGATCAGGCGAGTAAACAAAAACAGCATTTTTCATACTTGTATCCCTGGTACATTTGGCCATAAAACATCAAAGCCTTCTTTGCGTAAATCTTGAATGATGGCTAATGGATTAATTACTTGTAGTCGGACGCTTACGATTCGATTTTCGTCGTTGTCAGCATCAGGATAGATGAGCACACTTAACACATTAACTTTATGGTGCATAAATATTTTAGAAATATCATGTAGCACGCCAGCTTTATCAGAAACACGGATATCTATTTTAGAGCTGGGCTTGTGGGCGCCAGTTAATTCAATATACGTATAGAGAAGGTCTGTTGTTGTAATAAGCCCAACTAATTTGCCACGAGAAACAATCGGTAAGCAGCTGATTTTTGATTCATAAAAAGTTAATGCTACTTCCTCCACTAAGTCTAATGGATGACCGATAATTGGGTTTTTTACCATAATATCATTTAACGGTGTATGTTTAATTGTTGTTTTTTCATGTTCATCGATACCATCAGGAAATGCATGCTTCACATCATGCTCTGTTATAATCCCAATCACTTCATTTTGAGCATTGACAATCGGTATATGACGTATGTCGTGTTCACGCATTAAATGTGCGGCTTCTCCAACTGTATTGGTAGAGAGCAATGTATGCACATTTCTTTGCATCATTTCTTCAACAATCATTTCACAATCCCCTTTGTTTGAATTTAAACTTGATTCAGCACATATTCTTCTATTGCGACAGCGACAATGTTTTTGTACTGAAAGTGAAACATTAGATACAGCAGTTCCCCCACTTCTCCAAGTGATGGGATGAATGCTAGATTAGGTAATTGAACCAGAGGGAGTCCAAATTCTCTACTGAGAAGGAAGAACTCAGTCTAGGAACGCCGCACTCTGTGGTAACGACTGAGTAATCAACATCCGATTGATCCAAGTCGTCAGGAATTTTGAAAGGAGGCCTGCACAGTTAACGGTTGTCACAGGATGTGGTGTTTTTAGGTTAACGTGCAGGCACAATTCAAAATCTCGCAAGGCATAATTGACTACATGAAGCGCCTTTTAAAACGTAGACGGTCGAAGCGTTCCAACGTCTCAGCATCAACATGTTTGCCCACGCGTCCCATTAAGCAGTTTGCTGGGTGTGATGTAATTTCTGGGTCATCTGTAGCGAAGTATTCAAAGCCTACAGAGCTCATCATACGTTCCATCATTTTGCGATATTCCCATACATTTAGTCCTGTACCTTTCAAATCCCAATGCCAATAATATTCGGTTGTAATAACAAGATAGCCTTCCATTGCATCGTCCATAAATGATATTTCTAGCAGCTTTTTCCCCACCCCTGTACTACGGTAAGCTGGAATAACCTCTATTGCGCCTAACTCAATCATATTGTCAATTTTATCCTCTGCCCAACGTTCGAGAGGGTCAGGATATAAATATGTGACATAGCCAACAACGAGCTCGCCATTTCGAACGACAACGATACGTCCTTCATCTAATGAAGCAATTGTAATTAATGCTTGCTGTTGTTGCTCAGCAGGACGAAATGAAACTAAATCCTCGTGAAATAAGTAACGAGCTAACTGGTCAGGATGTACAGGACCTTCTACATAAACTACACCATGTCGAGTCTCCATTTCAGTGCTGAAAAAGGTTTTTTTATGCTCCATTTATACACCACCTAATTATTCTACTTTTTATTATACAAAAGATTTTAGGAAAAAGGGAGTACGGGAACAGCAAATATCTCTTTGCTGTTCGAATACGTTTCGTACATTATCCTAGAATATTTTCTATGTGAAGGTAAAGTGACAGGTACAAATAAAAAATGCTACCACAAATAGATAGCCTAAACATCTGTTATGAAATAAATAAAAATTCAGTTGACTAAATAAATATACATCTTTATACTAATGCTATCTTATATTTGGAGGGACGGCAATGAAGGTTGGAATTATCGGTGCTACAGGATACGGCGGACTTGAGTTAATTCGCTTTTTACACAATCATCAAGAAGTAGAGAAAATTGAATTATTCACTTCATCAGAGGAAGGCGCTATTTTTTCAGAGAAATTTTCTCACTTAGCGAGGATTGTAGATCGACCCCTTCAAAAAATTGATGATGAAGCTTTGAAAAATTTAGATGTTGTTTTTGCTAGCACACCATCAGGCGTAACGAGTAGCTTGCTTCCGCCATTATTACAAAAAGGACCTAAATTAATTGATTTATCAGGCGATTTTCGTTTGAAAAATCTAGCAAGCTATGAGCAATGGTACAAAAAAACACCAGCACCACAAGAGGCTATTGAGCAGAGCGTATATGGTTTATCAGAATGGAACGAGCAGCAAATTGCGGAGGCATATTTAATTGCGAATCCGGGCTGTTATCCAACGGCTGTTTTATTATCGATATTGCCGTTAATCAAAGAAAACTTAATTGACCCAAGCTTTTTAGTTATCGATGCGAAAAGTGGTGTATCAGGTGCGGGAAATAAGCCATCACAGGCTACCCATTTTAGTGAAACAAATGAAAATTTCTCAATTTACAAAATAAATGAGCATCAGCATATCCCAGAAATCGAACAAGCGATTGCGATGTTTGCAAATGTGGAAACAAAAATTTCATTCAACACCCATTTAGTGCCGATGACGCGCGGCATTTTAGCTACATCCTATGCTGCTGTGCGGTCTGGCGTTACACAGCAGCAACTTATAGAGTGCCTGCAAGCTAAATATGCGAAACATCCATTCGTTCGCGTCATTGAAGAGGGATCTTCCATCGGTACAAATCGAGTGAAAGGCTCTAATTACTGCGATATATATGTGCAATTAGATGAACGTACAAATCGAGCAACAATCGTCGGTGTCATTGATAATTTAGTAAAAGGTGCCGCAGGGCAGGCAATTCAAAATATGAATATACAAATGAACTTACCACAAACAATGGGTTTACAAACAGTACCATTATTCATTTAAGGAGGAAAATAAATGTCAGCTATTATTGAATTAAAGAAATTATCGGGAAAAAATATTGTCTCTCCAAAAGGCTTTACAGCAGCGGGGGTGCATTGCGGTCTAAAGCATAAGAAGAAGGATTTAGCTTTACTTGTCAGCGAAGTACCTGCAAGCGTTGCAGCAGTTTTTACGACAAATGCTGTGCAGGCAGCGCCGTTAAAAGTAACAAAGGAAGTTGTTTATGAGACGAAAAAAATGCAGGCGATGCTCGTTAATTCAGGTAACGCCAATGCTTGCACAGGAAAGCAGGGGCTAGCAGATGCCTATGATATGCAAAAGCTAGCAGCGGAAAGATTGAAGATTGATGCTAGTTTAGTAGGGGTAGCCTCTACAGGTGTAATTGGGGAAATCATGAAAATGGAGCCAGTGAAAAAGGGAGTTGCTATGCTAGCACCAAATGATGATTTAGAAAGCAGCATTGACTTTGCGCAAGCGATTTTGACGACGGATACAGTCATGAAAAATACAACATATGTAACGCTAGTTGATGGTAAGGAAATTGTAGTTTCAGGTACAGCAAAGGGCTCTGGCATGATTGAGCCAAATATGGCAACGATGCTAGGTTTTATTACAACAGATGCCAACATACAATCAAATGAGCTACAAAAGGCATTATCACAAATTACAGAGCGTACATTTAACGCCATAACAGTGGATGGTGACACATCGACAAATGATATGGTTGTCGTGATGGCAAATGGTCTTGCTGGCAATGATACATTAACGCCAGAACATCCAGAGTGGGTAAATTTTTATGGGGCATTACAAGCAGTGGCAGAGGATTTAGCTAAATCGATTGCACGTGATGGAGAAGGCGCAACAAAATTAATTGAGGTGGAAGTAGCAGGAGCATTGGATGACGCTGAAGCTCGTAAAATTGCAAAATCCGTTGTAGGCTCGCCACTTGTCAAAACGGCTGTCTTTGGCTGTGACGCAAACTGGGGACGCATTATTGCAGCTGTTGGATACAGTGGTGCAACAGTCGATCCAGAAAAAATTACAATTCAAATTGGTGGCGCAACAATGGTTGAAAACGGGGAGCCGATTGCTTTTTCAGAGGAGCAGCTGATTACGATATTAAAGCAGCATGAAGTGAAAATTTCTGTTTCTTTAGGTCAAGGAGATGGGCATGGCTTTGCATGGGGGTGTGATTTAACATATGACTACGTTCAAATCAACGCATCATACCGCTCGTAAACTTGTCATAAAATTAGGTGGCAGTACATTGGAAGGCTTAAACGCAGCATTTTTCAAAAAAATACAAGAATTGCAGCAAGAGGGCTATCAAATTATTATTACACATGGTGGAGGGCCTGCCATTAATCGTACATTAGCTGCGAACAATGTCACATCTACTATTATCAATGGCATACGTGTGACAACGGCAGAAGCAATCGACTTAGTAAAGGCAACATTAATTGGACAAGTAAATCCGTTTTTAGTTCATGAATTAAATGCAGCAGGTATACGAGCAATTGGCTTAAATGGCTTCGATGGTCATTTATTGGAAAGTACATTTTTAGATGAAGCAATATATGGTTATGTAGGACATATTGAAAAGGTGAATACGGCGCTTTTAGATGTGATGCTGACTGCTAATATTATTCCAGTTATTGTATGTATTGGTGCAACTGTTGATGGTCAGGCATTGAATATTAATGGCGATACAGTAGCAAGCGAGGTCGCTTTAGCTGTACAGGCAGAAAGCTTATTGCTTGTAACAGATGTTGCAGGTATCCGAATTGAAGGGCAATATAAGCAGGAGGCAACAGCGGCTGCGATTGCTGAATGGATTGCTGAAGGTCATATTTACGGTGGTATGATTCCAAAAGTACAAGGAGCTCTTGCTTGTTTAACAGCAGGCATTCCATCTGTTCAAATTGTGGATGATACGCTTGGCGGCACAAAAATAAGTGTCAGGCACTCACACAATTCTCACACAATTTAACTTAAAGGGGGCGATGATAGATGAGCGCGTTATTTCAAAACTATGCAAGACGACCAGTCCATATTGTTGAAGGTAAGGGAACAATTGTTTATGACAATGAAGGGAAACGTTATCTGGATTTTACGAGCGGTATAGCGGTTTGTACGCTTGGTCATGCGCATCCAGCAATTGTGCAAGCATTGCAGCAGCAAAGTGAGAAGCTGTGGCATATAAGCAATCTTTTTGAAAGTCCAGAGCAAGAAAAGCTTGCGGCTGCATTAGTGAAAGATTTGCCGTTAGCATATGCTTTTTTCTGTAATAGTGGGGCAGAGGCGAATGAGGCCGCGATTAAATTGGCACGGAAACATACAGGGAAGCATCATATCATTGTTTTTGAGCAATCCTTTCATGGGCGTACATTTGGTGCAATGTCTGCAACGGGACAGGATAAAGTGCGAAATGGCTTCGGTCCTTTAGTGGAGCAGTTTACAACATTGCCATTTAATGATGTAGCAGCGCTTGAGGCAGCAATTGATGACACAGTAGCAGCGATTATGCTGGAGCCAATTCAAGGAGAAGGCGGCATTAATGTTGTGGCACCAGAATTTGCAGAGGCAATACAAAAAATTTGTGACAAGCACGACATTTTATTAATCGTCGATGAAGTACAAACAGGAATTGGTCGCACAGGCACACGCTTTGCATTTGAACAAACGACATTGAAGCCTGACATTGTCTCAATGGCAAAAGGGCTAGGTGGTGGGTTCCCGATTGGTGGAATACTAGGCTCAGCAAAATTATTTGATACATTTACTGCTGGCACACATGGCACAACATTTGGTGGCAACCCGTTAGCAGTGGCAGTGGCACAAACCATTATTGAGCATGTTTTTGACGATGTATTTCTACAGCAAGTGCAGGCTAAATCGGCTTATTTACAGGAGCAGCTACAGCAGGCATTTACAGATGAAAAATTTGCAGTTCAAGGAAAAGGCTTAATGCTTGGGCTTTACTGTGGAGGAGAAGATGTAGCAAACTATGTCACACAATTAGAACAGGCAGGCTTGCTCGTTGTACAGGCTGGACCAAAAGTAATTCGCTTATTGCCACCATTGACAGTGAGCGAGGCAGAAATAGATGAAGCAGTAGCAATTTTGGATAAAATAATAAATGAGCTGTAGAGAGGGTTTCCCCTTTCTACAGCTCATTTTTACTACTCTACTTGCTCTTCATCCTCATCTTCAATATCTGGTTCCTCTGGTACTATATTTTCCGTATCGTCTATATCTGGTTCCTCGACAACTGGAGGCGGAGCAGCCGTTTCAATAATATTAGAAGGAGCGGATTGCAGTCCCGTAATATCCACGGCAACAACATAGTAATTTGCTCCGATAGCTATTTGAGCACGACGACCTTGTTCAAATCGATTTGTCGCGATTAGCTGACCTTCTGTTGAATAGACACGATAGCCAATGACATCATTTGAAGCGGATTTTGACCATACTAATGTATTGCCTTCAAGTGTAACAGTAACAGGCTCTGGCGCGACATTATCCGCATTAAACGCAACGCCTGTCACGGTAGAGGAGCTCAATGAAGAGTTGTTAGGTAGTAGCTTTGCTGGGTCTCCACCTAAAGAGCCAAGCATGCGTTTAACAAATTCCTCGTTTAACCCTACACCACCCATTGTAATAAATTCAGATGGAGTAGAAGGTAAGGCGCTATAAGATTTGCCATCAATCGTCACAGATGAAGAAGAAACTAAACTGTCATCTGGAAGAGATGGTAAAAATACATTGCGATTAAATAAATCAGAACGTACGAGCCCTGCGCTTGAGCAAGCACTAGAAGGTGCTAAGCCTGAAATTCCACAAAATGATGCGCTGACAACATTTGCAGGCTTTTCAAATCTCTCTTTCGTTCCGATGAATTCAGGGTCAATATCATAAATTGTATTCATTAAAGTTGCCCACAGTAAGTTGACTCGGGTACTTGGTTGATAATAAGTGTTATTGAACGTGTTAAGTGAACGAGGCTGATCATAGCCCATCCATACACCTAAAGAAATATTTGGGTTGTAGCCAACTAGCCATACATCTTTATAATCATTCGTTGTTCCTGTTTTGGCTGCAAAATCAGATGAAAATTTCAACGTGCTTTTTGCTCGTGTGCCTGTACCATAGTCAAGCACATCACGCAGCATATCTGTCACAATATAGGATGTTTCAGGTGAGAATACTTCAGTAGGCTCAATTTCATGCTGGTAAATGATATTGCCATCTAAATCGACAATTTTATCAATCATATAAGCATCGATAAATTGACCACCATTTGCTAATGTTGCAAAGGCATTTGTATTTTCCTCAACAGTTGTCCCATTTGTGAGACCACCAATTGCCGTTGCTAAACTGACATAATCGATTTCAGTTAAACGAGAAAAGCCCATTTTAGCAAGATATTCAGCAGGTCGATTCGATAAAATATCATTATATAAGCGCAATGCTGTTAAGTTTTGAGAGTGAGCTAAAGCCTCACGCGCAGGCATAATACCTCTTTCTTCATTTTCAAGGTAGTTTTTAGGGCTATAGTCATCAAAGTCACGCTTAAATTTTACATCGACTACAGGGCTACCTGCACCAATATTGCCATATTCAATAGCGGGCCCATATGCTAAAAGTGGCTTCATTGTTGATCCATTTGGACGATATGCTTGTGTAGCGTAGTTTAGCGCTTTAGCTTTAATATTAAAATCACGTCCACCAACAAAGCTTAAAATACGTCCTGTTTTATTTTCTATAACAATACTACCTACTTGAACAGGCATTTCAACAGTAATTTCTTCACCTGTTTCCTTATCTACAGTTGTTGCTGTATACGTATGGCCATAATATTGGAAGTTCTCAGCCGCCGTTTTCATCGCATCATACATTTGCTGGTCAATTGTCGAGTAAATGCGATAGCCCTTTGAACGTACGTCACGGTCCGCTAAAATCGTATACTTTTCAAGAAGCTGAATCTCTTCCTGTAAACGCTTCGGATCAATGCCATCCTGTTCAGCTAAAATGTTGGCAATAATTTTTTTAGCACGATTTTCAAGTTCATATGTTAACCAAGGATAACGGTCTTCAGGACGCGCTTCAGGCTCTCTAAAATCCTGTGTAATATCATAGGTAATCGCCTCTTGATATTCACTTTCTGAAATATAACCTACCTCTTTCATGCGGTACAGAACCGTTTTCATTCGGTCAATTCCTGGTTGTAAGGCCTTCTCTGTTTTTAATTGTCCCTGTTGTGTAAATGGTGTGTGAGCAAATGGCGCTTGAGGAATCCCAGCGATATATGCTGCTTGTGGCAAATTGAGCTCAGAAGCTTTAATGCCGAATATCCCATCCGCTGCTGTTTCAATCCCTGCAATATTACGCCCTGATGCATTACGTCCATAAGGGATAATATTTAAGTATGCTTCTAATATTTCTTGCTTCGTCATAAATTTTTCAAGGCGTAATGCTAATAAAATTTCCTTTGCTTTACGCTCGTATGACACTTCGTTTGTTAAAATTTGGTTTTTAATCAATTGCTGTGTTAATGTTGAACCACCTGTTTGCGTAGAGGAGTTCGAAATATCTTGCAGTAAGCCACGTAAAACAGCTTTTGGAACGATGCCATTATGCTCACGGAAGTATTCATCCTCTGTTGCTAGAACCGCATCAATAACAATCGGTGAAACATCCTTTAGAGAGGTTTCTCGGCGCTCTAAATCTGTGCGTAGCTTTCCGATATAAATATTATCAGCAAAATAAATTTCACTCGTTTCCTCATAATTGAAAATAAGCTCTCGCATGCTGTCCTTAGAACGTAGAGGCTCTTCTTTTACAAGCGATGCAAAATAGCCTGCCCCAACCGCTCCAGCGAATACCGTTAAAGCTGCTAACAGAATGAGTAACAACAATGCCAGATTCCAAATAACACCACCTGTAATTCGGAATGCACGCATCCATTTCATATTTGCAAGCGATTCTATTTTTTTATTTATTTGCATAAACCAATCTTTCAATATAATACCTCCTTGAATCATCCGTTTGTTGAATGATAATAAAGCCTTTGACAAATAGGATAGATAATGAAAAAATTTTGATTAAATTAGTCAAGGCGTATTTGATTATAGCACACTTTTTCTACAGCTAAAATATAGTTGTTGACAATAGGCATAGTTTAGGTAAAATAGTCTGTATAGTTTTTCAAGCATTGAAGAGATTGCAGTAATGTTTTCATTCCCTGTCAAGAGAGCTAGCGGTAGGTGGAAGCTAGTCATAGTGTAAAACATGAATTACGTTCTTGGAGCTTGAACGTCTACGTCGCGTTAAGACGATTGAGAGGAAGATGGATAATCTTCAAGCTGGGTGGTACCGCGTTATTTTATTAATAGCGTCCCTGCATGCAATAAACTTGCGTGTAGGGGCTTTTTTGTTTCTATGCGTAAAAGAGGAGGATATAATATGACAAACAAACTAATTGAAGATTTAAATTGGCGTGGTCTTTTATACCAACAAACGGACGCAGAAGGTATGGAGAAACTGTTAAATGAGCAATCGGTATCATTGTACTGTGGCGTAGACCCAACAGCCGATTCGATGCATATCGGACATATCGTTCCACTATTAACACTGCGTCGCTTCCAGCAGGCAGGTCATAAGCCAGTTTTGCTAGTTGGTGGTGCAACAGGAATGGTAGGCGACCCATCAGGACGTTCGGAGGAGCGCCAATTGCAAACGGTTGAGCAAATTGACCGCAATGTACAAGGAATTAAAAAGCAATTAGAGCGTATTTTTGATTTTAATTCAAGTGCAGAAAATACAGCAAACCTTGTCAACAACCATGACTGGATTGGCAAAATGAGCACAATCGAATTTTTACGTGATTTCGGAAAGCTGCTGAATGTTAACTACATGCTAGCAAAAGATACGATTGCTTCACGTTTAGATACAGGAATTTCATTTACAGAATTTACGTACACAATTATTCAAGGTATTGATTTTAACCATCTGTATGACAACCATAATGTGCGCATTCAAATCGGTGGCTCAGACCAATGGGGCAATATTACAACAGGTCTTGAAGTTATTCGTAAAACGCATGATGACAATGCAAAAGCATTCGGCTTTACGATTCCATTAGTAACAAAGGCAGATGGTACAAAATTCGGTAAAACAGCTGGCGGTGCAGTATGGTTAGACGCTGACAAAACGAGCCCATACGAGTTCTACCAATTCTGGATTAACACAGGTGATGCGGACGTTGTGAAATACTTGAAAATCTTCACATTCCTATCGCGTGAAGAAATTGAAGCATTAGAAGCTAGCGTGCAACAAGAGCCACATTTACGCAAAGCACAAAAAACGTTAGCGGAAGAAATGACGCGCTTAATTCACGGTGAAGAAGCCTTGGAAGCAGCACAACGCATTTCAGCAGCATTATTCTCAGGAGATTTAAAAGCATTATCAGCAGTAGAAATGAAGGATGCATTTAAAGATGTTCCTTCTATTGAAATGGCAAAAGAAGATAAAAACATCGTGGAATTGCTTGTGGAAGCTGGTGTTTCACCATCAAAACGTCAAGCGCGTGAAGATGTAACAAACGGTGCCATCAGCATCAACGGTGAAAAAGTAACAGATTTAGCATACACAGTAGATGCAAAAGACCGTTTAGAAGACGCCTTTGCCATTATTCGCCGTGGGAAAAAGAAGTACCATATGGTGAAGTTTAACTAAAGGTTGAAATAAAAATTATAGGAATCAGATTTGAACTGCACCCCAATTGTATCAACAATTGGTGGTGCTTTTAATTTATTGTTGAAGAAAAATAAAGGCAGTAAAACCTATTCTAATGGTCAAGAAGGTAGTTACGAAAGCCTCTAGCGTTCTCGAGGTAAAGAAGCCGTTACTAAATGTTATATATCATATTCACAGCACTTTAAATTAAATACACTTCCTATTGTTGATGAATTTATCAAGGTTTAAAATTTGAGATAAATACGTACAAAAGATTGAAACATTTTCTCGTTTTTTGTCGTTTATGTTAAAAAGGAGGGAAGGAAAATGATGGAGAAAATAGGAAGTATCATATTGCTAACAATTAGTATATTATTTTTTGGCACGCCCTTAGTATTTTTATCGATGCTCTTTTGGCATCAAAGTTATGTCTGGCTTTTAGGTGTTGCTATTGTTGTTATTTATATTTTGTTCATATTAAAGATTTTACAATTTTTCAAAACGACAAGACGTAAGCAAGTAACTGCGTTTGTTATGGTAGGAATTATAATTGTACCAGTTGTATTGGCAGGACAAACCTATTATGAGAGTAAGTTAGCTACAGTAGATAGTGAGATAAATATATGGGCGTATCATCCTTTTACTGAAGATAATCAAGTTGTACAATTGGATGAACAATCAACGTTAACACTCCATGGGACAATGCCAAAAATGGATGGTGCAACAGCACTGTACCCATTATACACAGCGTTTGTAGAAGCTACATATCCAGAAAATCCAGATTATTTTAAACGAACAGTAATGGTCAATAAAACACCCGATGCTTATCAGAATGTGATGAATCGTAAAGTGGATGTTATTTTCGCTGCTGGACCATCCGAGCGTCAGTTAAAGGTGGCACAGCAAAAAAACATTGAATTAAATATGACGCCGATTGGTAAGGAGGCATTTGTCTTTTTTGTCCATAAAAATAATCCAATCGATAATTTAACATTAGAGCAAGTGCGTGGCATCTATTCAGGGGAGATTACGAATTGGTCACAAGTAGGTGGTGCAAATGAAAAAATTCGTGCCTTTCAGCGTCCAGAAGACAGTGGATCACAAACAGCGTTGCAGCGTTTAATGGAGGATACACCGATTATGATAGCTGAAAAACGCGATGTGGTTACAGGTATGGGAGGCATTATTGAGGAAGTTGCACAATATAAAAATTATAAAAATGCACTCGGCTACACGTTCCGTTATTATTCAACGGAAATGGTACGCAACGACCAAATTAAATTGCTGTCCATTGAAGGCATTGCACCGACAAAAGAAAATATTCGCAATAACACTTATCCAATTACATCGGAATTTTACGCAATCACAGCAGGCACATCAAATGACAATACAGAAAAATTAATTGAGTGGATTTTATCACTTCAAGGACAAGCGTTAGTTGAAAAAGTAGGGTATGTTCCTGTGGATGAAGTGAATAAATAATTGTTTCCCAATTAACTTCATAAAAATCCACATAGCGTATTGATAATTGCGTATCTATGTGGATTTTCTTACAAATATCTCTCTGTTTTTTTGCCAAGTATTTGAGTTAGTCTTGATAGCGGTATAATTGGTTTTGTTTATTATTTAGAAATTGTATCAGTCTATTTTTAGCAAATTCGGGTTCTACACAAAAATTCTGTTGGATTTTCACTATTTCTTTATTCGTGAAGTCATATAGCTCCATTCGCTCTAATAAAAAAGTAGGAACACATGCATGATACATAAAATTATTTGCCTTTGATTCCTGATATTTTTGGAAAAGCGGAGGCAAGTCAAACTGATTGCCACTATGTAGTAGCACATGACATAGTTCATGACAGAAATCTTGCCATTCCTTTTCAGGCGATAAGTTTTCCTCAAGAAAAATATAAGCACGTCCTTCAATAAATAGAGCTTGGCTACGCTCTGACCAATAAAACACTTTTATGCCCAATCTTGCGGCGATTTCTTGAAAGCTCAATAAGGATAAATCTGTAATCCCCAACTGCCTATAAAAGTGCGTAATATAATCCTCAAGATGTGTGTAATAGTACATTGCAACAACTCCTAAAATACCATTTAAGAACATTTGTTCTTGTTTATTATATTATAAAACCCCACATTTTGCTAGTGAGGTTTGGCATATTATTTACAATTAGTGAGAATCTTCGGTGATTATTCATTTTAAGTATTATTCTTAAAGTTCCCCATGATCCTTTAAAATTTCCCACATTTTACGTAGCTTTTCTAAATCTTCTTCCTTTGACTTTGGCAATTCCTTATACCATTTTTGAAGTGTCGGGTTGTTAGCAAACGCTTGAAATTCAGCCTCATCTTTTTCTTCTTGTGTCAATGCAGACGAATTCGAGCGTCCAAGAAGATAGTCTGTACTCACATCCAGTACATTTGCTAACTGCAATAGTTCATTATCTTTTACAGGTCGTTCATTTGCTTCAATTCTATTCATAACGCTAACATTAAGGCTCACTCGGTTTGCTAGCTCTCTTTGTGTCCACCCTTTGCTTTCTCTTAATGAAACGATTCGTTTTCCGATATTCATCATCATTCACCGCTTTCAGAGATTTCATACCTCATTATAACATATTTCTGTTTTGGAAATAAAGGATTTCTTTAATAGAAATTTTTGCTTGAATTTCTATTTTAGCAATGCTATATTAAGAATAGGGAGTTGCTTAAATAGAAAT
>NZ_PYWN01000165.1 GCF_003049505.1 Metasolibacillus meyeri | reverse complement strand
TAGTTTAAAGTGAGCGGTTTTGACTTGTCTACTTTAATGGGAGTATATCAATAGGTGAATTCGCCCGTAAGATGTCCATTTCCGCCCGTTAAACAGTGAAAAGCGCCCGCAAGACACTCAAATTCGCTCAATCAAATTAAAAAGAGGGACTTATCCGAGATAGTAACATCTTTTCGGATAAGCTCCCCATTTTAGTTTACATAATAATATTATACGTTAGCTGTTTCAAAAGCTGTAATGGCCTCAATAAACTGCAACCCATATTTTTCAAGCTTGCTTTCCCCGACACCGCTAATTGCTAAAAACTCTGCGGCATTCTGTGGACGTTTGGCACACATATCATGCAATGTTTTATCCGAGAATACAACAAACGGTGGTACACCCTCTTGTTTAGCAATTGCCATGCGTACAGCGCGTAGCTCTTCAAATAACGGATCTTTATCATGTACAACTTGCTGCACAACGGCTTGTCTACGATAAACACGCACCTTACCTAGCAGTACCTCTTTGCCTCGCTCTGCCACAAATATCGTTGGAAATTGACCGTTGCTCACAGCAATGAGCTGTTCGGCAATTAAAAACTCGATAAAGTTGGCAATATCCTTCACTGACATCGCTTTTAAAATACCGTATGTCGGTAATTTCTCAAAGCGAAACTCTGTCACCTTTTTATTGCGTGAGCCTGCCAGCACTTGCGCGGTAATCGTTTTTCCGAATTTCTGTCCCATGCGCACAATACAGGATAATACTTTTTGTGCATCCTCTGTTACATCCTCTTTTGGTCTTGTATCCGCACAATTATTGCACCTGCCACATGTTTCTGCGTGCTCCTCACCAAAATAGCTAATAATATACTGTTGTAAGCAGTTTTCCGTATGACAATAATCAACCATTTGCTGTAGCTTTGTTAGCTCTAACGGAATGCGTGTGCGATCCTGTGCTTGGTCAATTAAAAAGCGCTGTGTTTGCTCATCGCTAGAGGCATACAATAAAACGCATTCACTTGGCAGCCCGTCTCGCCCTGCTCTTCCCGCCTCCTGATAATAGCTTTCCATATTGCGTGGCATTTGATAATGCAGCACAAAGCGCACGTTCGTTTTATTAATGCCCATGCCAAACGCATTCGTTGCGACCATGACCTGTGCCTCATCTTGTAAAAAGCGATTTTGTTCCTCCGCACGCGATACCTCATCCATACCACCATGATATTTGGCGACACGCACACCCATTTTGCCAAGTTGCTCATACAATGAGTCGACTGCTTTTCGCGTTGCTGCATAAATAATGCCTGCCTCTGTGCGGTTATTGTTCAAAAATTGTTTCACATACACATCTTTGCTTACACCAGACTGCACAGCAAAGCGTAAATTGCTGCGCGCAAAGCCTGTAATAAATGTATGCGCCTCTTCAATCGCAAGCATTGCACGAATATCATCACAAACGGTTGGCGTCGCTGTTGCCGTTAAAGCAACAACTGTTGGGCGCTCTCCCCATAGCTGTAAAACATCTTGGATATTGCGATAGCTTGGGCGGAAATCATGACCCCATTGCGAAATACAATGCGCTTCATCCACAGCAATAAGCGGCACTTTAATCGTTGCTAATGTTTGACAAAAATAATCATTATCTAAACGCTCTGGCGCAATATACAGCATTTTAATGCGACCATTGCGCACATCTCTTAAAACGTCCTGCACTTCCTCCATTGATTGTGAGCTATTTAAAAAGGCAGCAGACACACCGCTGGCAACAAGCATATCCACTTGATCCTTCATTAACGAAATAAGCGGTGAAATGACGATTGTCGTTCCCTCTAAAGACAGTGCTGGAATTTGATAGCACAACGATTTTCCGCCACCCGTTGGCATGACGACTAATGTATCAATTCCGTCTAATACTTGGGAAATTGCCTGCTCCTGACCTATGCGAAAGGATTCATAGCCAAAATATGTTTGTAAATGCTGTTTTGCTACTTGCATCTTCAAAACTTTGAGTAACCCCCTTTTAGTTTACATAATAATATTATGGGAAAATTTACTTGTAACTAATAATTTCTCTTCATCAATGCCTGTTTCAATATCCATTTTATGCATAAGCTCCACTAGCTTATTTGTCGAAATATTACCTGTTGCACCAGGAGAAAATGGACAGCCCCCTAACCCACCAACTGAGCTATCAAAAGCGGTAATCCCCGCCTGTAATGCAGCGATTGTATTGGCATAGGCAAAGCCGTTCGTATCATGGAAATGTGCGATAAATTTCATGTTTGGATAATCCTTACGCAATTGAGCAAAGCGCTCATAAACCATTTTTGGTGTCGCTTGCCCGTTCGTATCCCCAATTGAAATTTCGTCTACCCCATGCTTTACAAAATGGCTAACGACACGTGCTACTTGCTCGTAAGAAATGGCGCCTTCATACGGGCAGCTAAAGCACATGGATACATAGCCGCGCACAAATAAGTGATGCTGCTTTGCCACTTTAAACATTTCTTCGCATTCCTGCAAAGAATCTGCAATGGCACGGCGAATATTGCGCTCATTAAATGTTTCACTCGCCCCAACAAAAACAGCAATTTGCTGCACCCCTGCTGCCAGTGCAAGCTCCAATGCCTTCATATTCGGTGTTAACACAAGAAAATCAATGCCCAAGTCTTTCGAGAACGCAACGATTTCTTGTGCATCTGCCATTTGTGGGACGGCTTTTGGGTGAACAAATGAAGCTGTTTCAATGCGCTTCACCCCTGTTTTAACAAGCTGCTCAATCAATTCTTTCTTGTGCTCTGTTGGCACAAATTTGGACTCATTTTGTAGGCCATCTCTTGGTCCTACTTCCGTAATTTCAATCATCTTCGGAAAATACATATACGCTCCCACCCCTTATTCCACATATACTATTACCTTAACCGAAATAAGGCTGAAAGAAAAGTAGGCTGGTGCACCACTTTTCTTTCAGCGTTGTTGTTTTTTTGAAATATTACTATTTTAGAAAAATGCAGGTATTCTTTGAGAAGTTAGAAATACTAGCTTTTAAAGCATTGTGTGAAATTGAATTTTGGATACTGTGAGTTATCCCGTATTAACAGATGTTTTTTGCGCGAAAGCGAAGCGGCAGCAGCAATCTTTTGGCTACAGGTTGTAAAACCACCACTGGTTTGAAAGTTCACTTTATGACTTTTTTTCTCCTGCTCGGCTAATCGCAAAGACGGCGAGGAACAATGCGAGTAGTAGTAGCGCAAAAATGATTTTCGTATAAAAATGGCTTTGCATCATATCGTAAACGAAGCCGATAAATAGCGGAATCATCGCACTCATCATAAAGCCACCTGACATCACCATCGAGCTCCACGCATTGGCTTCTTCACGATTGCGCGCTTCATTTAGAGGCAGCGTTAATGCAAGCGGGAATAAACCTCCTAATGTCACCCCTAATAGCATCGCTCCCGCCCAAATCGCACTACTTGTACCAATAAATAGACAGCTCGCCCCAATACTTCCAACTGCTAATAGTATAAATAACCATGCAATATGGTTTGGGTATTTAGCAAGGAAACTCGGTAATAGCGCATTTGTCGTTAGTTGAACAAGCGACATCGCTGTTAAAATCGTGCCTGCTGTGATGACGGAAAATCCGTGCTCCATCGCAACTGGAGCTAACCAAGTCATTAAAGAAAAGAAGAGCGATGCTTGCATACCGAAAAATAGTAATAAAATCCATGCTTTCTTTGTTTTCCATGGATTGCGAACCTCTGATGAAATCGCTGTAAATAACGTTGCTCCTTCATCTGGCTTTATCGCAAAGCGCCACACAATAAGCGCTATCACAGCAAGCACACTCCAAACGCCTAATGCTGTTGTCCATTTTCCGAAATATTCATAAAAAACAGCGGTAAAGCCCGCGCTTAAGGTAGCCCCTGCCCCCATCGCCAATGAATAAATGCTGACAACTGTCGCCACTTTATGTGGAAAATGCATTTTAATAAAGGTATTTAACATTGGGCTAATAATGGCAATGGCAAAGCCCACTAACAAGCTTGTTGCAAGGAGCATACTATAGCTCGCTGCAAACATGCGCATAAACGTAGCGACACCAATTAACGCAACGAGCATAAAAATAGCTGAACGCAAATCAAAGCGACGCTGCATCGGTACAGCAAGCGGTGCAAAAAGCCCCATACAAAAAACAGGAATGGCCGTTAACAAACTCACCTGTGTACCTGAAATATGTAAATCTGCGCGAATCGTATTTAATAATGGACCAATCGATGTAATGGCAGGTCGTAAATTCAGTGATACGATAAAAATTGCGATAATAATTAAAATTTCTTTCCACTTCATATGCATATTCCTCATTTCTTTCACAGCTCTCTTTGTAAGTTAAGCATAAAGTGAACCATCAGTCCATCCATGTTATATAAGAACAGAAAACGCTTATATAAGTTGATCTCATTTATTTTGGTAGACTGCTGAGCCCTCACTTCAACGGTACACAAAAATTATTAATAAGAGATAAAGTGACCCTTCAATCAGTGGGGGGTTTTCCTTATCCCCCACTGATTGGTGATAAAGGAACACAAGCTAAACACTTCACATCCTGTG
>NZ_PYWN01000164.1 GCF_003049505.1 Metasolibacillus meyeri | reverse complement strand
AATTTATCTGCGCCTTTCCTTGGGATATCTTCGGATTCCTCAATTTATCTGCGCTTTTCCTTGGGATATCTGCGAATTTCTCAATTTATCTGCGCTTTTCCTTGGAATATCTGCGAATTCCTCGATTTATCTGCGCTTTCGCTCACACTAACTTAAGCTAAATCATTGCGAAGTTTTTCGTCACTGCGTTGCCATAGTTCACTATTATGTTGCTGTAGAAAGTCAGTTAATACTTTTTTAGATACATCATCCATATGTTCTACAATAATGTTGCGTTTCATTGATTTATCCATTTTGTTTACATGATCAGCTAAAATTTTATAGCCACGACGCTTTTCGCGATTGACAACCATCTCACACGCCGTCACCCCTGCGTAGTAAGGACCGTCCTCTTTATAATCAATTGTCACCCACACAAGCCAATAATCTTTACCGCCTGCGGAATCCTCTCGATTCACAGTAAATTTAATACCACGCTCAACATCGCTTTTCGCATGCATTGCGCCAATATCAACGATAGCTGTTTGCTCTTCTACATCGATAATAACAGGCGACACATTTTCCAATGTTAAAGAACCAATACCGAATCCTTTATGCCCATCAGTTGGGTCATTTTTTATAATCGTAAAGCCCATTTTTTGCTTTGGTTTTTCTTCATTAAACATCTCGTATACCTCCAATTGTGCTATTATTAATAATATACACTAAATTACATAGAGGAGGACAATATTATGCCAATCATCACTATTAAAATGATCGAAGGCCGTACGGATGAACAAAAGCGTGCTCTTGTACAAGAAGTAACCGAAGCTGTATCTAAAACAGTCAATGCACCGAAAGAAAACATTGCTATTATTATTGAAGAAATGTCAAAAAATCATTACGCTACTGCAGGCGTTCTACAAATGGATAAATAATTAAGAAGAAGCTGTCAGAAAAGCAGGCTTGCATAAGGCTTTTCCGACAGCTCCTTACATTTCTATCTGCTTTCGTTTTTAGACAGAGTAGGTAGAACACAATTTAGGCGCTTTGGACAAAACGTACAATATAAAAATTTTCAATCTGCTGTATAAGGTTGGTGTCCTATTAATAATGAAAAAACTACGCTCTACTTTAAATTTAATTGCCATCATTGCTCTATTCGTTGTTGGGCTGACACTCATTTTTATTAAGCCGATTCAAGCATTATTAGTACAACGTTTAAGTGAAGAGCTTGTGACCGTTTCAACCTACTCAGAGATACTTGAATTAAACGATGAAATAGAGGCTGACTTTGATTTTGAAGAGGTGCAATCATTATCGATTTGGGAAGTCTTGCAGGCACAGGCAAACCGCAAAGACTTACCTGTTATTGGTAGTATTGGCATTCCAAGCGTCGATATGCATCTTCCCATTTTAAAAGGGGTTGGCAAAAATGCACTAGCAGTCGGTGCTGGTACGATGAAACCTAAACAAATAATGGGGCAAGGCAACTATGCTTTAGCCGCTCACTATTTTGAAGATCGTGATATTTTATTTGGTCCACTCTATCGCACCGAAATCGGTGATGCTATTTTTTTAACGCATGCAGATGCAATTTACGAATATCAAATTACAAAAATTGAAGTTGTTGAGGCAACTGCTGTTCATGTTATTGAAGATGTAGTCAATGAAACGCTACTCACATTAATTACATGCGCAGACGAAGGCGTTCGCCGACTTCTCGTACAAGCCAGCTTTGTACAAGAATACAATATCGACTCACCACCAGATGCATTACAACAGACAACACAAGAAAAGTAAAACCCTTCAAACAAACGGATGTCCGCTGCTTGAAGGGTTTTGTTTATGCTTATTTTTCAGTTGTTGTAAAGCGACGGCGTAATAATGCAAAGCCTAATGCTAATAACACAATACCTACAAAGATGACAGTTGTTTGGTTTGCATCATTTGTTTGTGGTAGTTTGTTTTGATTGTTGCTTTGGTTAGTATTTTGATTATTGTTCGCTGCTACAAGCACATTAGCTGCTTCTTGTAATTCATGTAAAAGACTTCTCACTAAATCCATATTCACAAGGTCATCGATGTATGCTTGCTCCTCTGGAGATAATGCTTCATATTGCTTAATGAATGTTTCTAAGTCTTGAATTGTTTGTTGCAGCTTCTCTGGATTTTGCTTTAATTCCTCAACAATTTGTGGAATGTTTGGTACTTCATAACGTACAGGATCTTCTGAACCTGGTGTTGGTGGTACTGGAACAATTCCAGGAATTTCAGGAATTTTCTTAATTACTTCTTCCACTGTTGGTGGTGTTACTGGTACCGTCGGTGGAATTGTTGGCTCACCAGGTACTGTTGGTTCCTCTGGTGTTGTTGGTGGAGTTGTTGGCTCCTCTGGCACTGTTGGTTCCTCCGGTGTT
>NZ_PYWN01000163.1 GCF_003049505.1 Metasolibacillus meyeri | reverse complement strand
TTTTTAAATGATAAAATTATATTCGTATCCCTTCTACCGCTATAAAATAAATTTTATACTTAAAATTCTAATAATTTACAATTTATCCCAATCATTCTTTATTGAAGTTATTTTTTTAATTTTTTTGATAAGTTTAGCGGAAGAAAAAAGATTGATTAAGATATCCCAAAAACCGGTATTTTACGATAAATAAAAAGAGACATTTCGAAAAAGATTTTGCTGGTTTGTAAGCATCAAATAATGCCCACCTAAAAAACTAGGGGGCATTATTTGACACTTACATTTCAAGTAATTTTCACTTTTAAATTAATATTAGTTCTCTTTCATATTTTGAATTACCATTTGAAAACTTGTCAGATTGAAAGGTACATTTCCCTTCAATTTCAATATAGACTTTCATTTGTGGAATAGCGTCAGGATATACTTTAGCAATCTCGATGCTACATTTGTTTTCATTATCTAACACATTTGACACAAATTCGCTGTATACGGCAGCGATATAACCCAGATGTGTATTATCTAATGTTAATATCTTAACTGCGAATTTATCATTTTTATTCCCAGGTTCTCTTACTAATTTTAACTGATCTCCGATGCATAACTCTTGCAATATGCTTTCACCATCATAATACTGCCACGCTTCAATAAAAGTTTCTAGTCGAAAGTAATTATCTTTATTATTTTTAACAATAGGTGAGATTAGCTCATAACTATCTGTCCCTAATCTTCCTTTTGTCCTTCTCAAAAAATCCATTTTCGAAGCGTTTTCTTCTAAACCAAAATAATTTAATAAATCATGATAATCTGACCGCTTCGGGTTTGGTAGACGTTTATTGAAGAAATGAAATAAATCCTTAGATGTTACTTTTCCTTCTTCCAATTCAAATTCATAGATTCCTTTGAAACCAGCATCTAATGCCTCTTGCAATCCTCTACGCAGTACATCAAAGGCATAATTGAAATGATATAATCCTTCTTTTTCATTGTAACTGAGGGTTCCAATATGATATTTATTTCTGCTTTCTACTTCTTGCCAAATCACAAGTAAATTTTCTGTCATGTCTCAACACCCCTCCACTTATATTTAGTAAGCCATTGGTGACGGTATGCTATTAAACAATATACCCATTCTTTTTGTTTTTTACTCATAATTTTTTCGGGTACTTTATTGATTATTTCCAACGCCTTATTCAAATCAAAGGTCTTAAAATTATTAATTATCTCTACAACTAGACTCTTATAATTATCATATAAATAATTTAACAACATTGCTACTTTCGGCTTACTATTGCCATTCACTTCTATTAATGTTTGTGTACGATTCGTAAAAGCTTGGAATGCCCTTAAATCCGATGCGTACAAGTTCAATTTTTTATCATGGACATTAAAACCTAATGCACTTCCATTATCATAAATAGGAGAAAAATGATAATTTTCACCATCAAATATAACTCCCCAATTTTCACAATGTCTATCTGTACAGGCAACTAGTGCATCAAATAAACATAGCTCTATAAATTGGGTTTCCATACCAAGGCGTGATATTTCAATCATTATATTCTCAATTGTATAATAATCTAAAGAATTCACATCAAAATTTGGAATCGATTTTGATAAAAATGTCCCACCATCTCGTAACTCAAAGCCTTTAGGTGAAAAATTCTGCATAATAACACCATACGTTTCATTATATTTCGCAAATTGAACATGCATCATACTAAGATTTAATAACTTTCCCATCTCAGCTGTAATTTTTTCTGCCCATAGTTCACCTAAAACAGTTTTGGATTCTTTAAATAAAAATTCTTTCCCTTCAAATAATTCTTCAGGAGCATTAACCCAAAATTTATTCCTTGTTCCAGAAGCTTGTGCCAAATAGTCTCTTTTCCATTCGGTTATATCATATATCTTATAAATATAATCACTTCCTTCACAATATATGTAATATGTACAAAATATGTTTACAAAATTATACCACAATTTTATGTATTCATTATTTATTTTTAACTGAAAATCACTTGAAACCCCAAATTTCAAGTGATTTTGCCAAGCTGTTGAACCCTTGGTGTCGCTGTATTCCTACGCAATCATAAGTCTTTTTACTACCCCGCAACCCAGCGTTTGGAATGCTACTGTTCCCAAGACTTCGACACCTCTTTCATTCAAATTCATATGAAATGGCAGAAAGCGCATATAATGGTGCGGTTTCTGCACGTAAAATTCTAGGACCAAGTGACATCGTTTCAGCACCAGCTTGTAACAGACTTGCTGATTCTTGACGAGAGATGCCACCTTCTGGACCAAAAACGCATAGTATTGATTCCAGTTTACTATCATACACTTTTTTTAGCTTATCGGCAAACTTTGTGCGTTCGAGTTGCTTGGCATCTTCTTCATCCGCAATAAAAACAGCATCATATTGTGGAATAAGCGCAAGTAATTCCTTAAATGAAATAGGCTGTTGAATTTGCGGGACGTATGTACGATGCGATTGTTCCGCCGCTTCCTGTGCAATCTTTTGCAAACGCTCGGTTTTTTTCTCGCCCTTTTTATCGTCCCATTTCACAATAGAACGCTCCGCCGCAAATGGAATTAATGCGTGCATACCTAACTCTGTTGCCTTTTGGGCAATGAGCTCTAGCTTATCGCCTTTCGGTAAACCGCAAGCAATATCAACTTTAATCGGCATTTCTGGTGATGGCACTGTGCGACCTGTATTGTGCACAATAACGGCTACATCTATGTCTATAATTTCACTAACATATGCTTGTCCATTTGTGACAACAACAATTTCGTCACCGCTTTGCATACGCATGACTTTACTTATATGTTTCGCGTTTTCACCAACAATTTCCAGATGCCCCTGTTCATCAAATTGTTCATTTACAAAATATCGTTGCATTAGCTCTCTCCTCTCTTATGAAGAGAAAAGGGCTGTCTGAAAAGAGCAATACCTTTCCAATCAACCCTTATCCCTCTATTGAATATTGACATGCGCATCTTAGCTTTTTTATTAACTATTGTACCTACCGCGCTGCTTTCGGTACAGTAAACATGCCTATTTTCCTGTATCAGAAGCGAAACAGCACATGTGATGAAAGCCCAACAGAAAGTATATGTAGCGATTCAAAATGACTTTTCAACCGCTCTTTTTATTCTGGTCTACGGGAAATAATCGCTACCCAATCTTCCATCATTAAAACTTCTTCGACTTGGAAGCCTGATGCTTCAAGCGCTGCTTTGACATCATCTTTTTTCGCTCCAATGATGCCAGATGTTACATAAACGCCACCTGGCTTAACGATGGAAAACGCATCGTCTGTAAAGCTCATAATAATTTCAGCCAAAATATTTGCAACAACAATGTCTGCTGGCTCCTTTACTGTATCAAGTAAATTACCATGGAATACTTCTGCAATGTGCTCCACTTTATTGAGTTGAATATTTTCTTGCGCTGAACGCACAGCTACTTCATCTAAATCAAGCGCATGTACAGACTTCGCACCAAGCATTGCTGCACCAATTGACAATACACCTGATCCTGTGCCAACGTCTACAACGCTATGCCCCTCTTGCACAACCTTTTCAAGTGCCTGTAAACACATCACTGTTGTTGGATGTGTACCTGTGCCAAAAGCCATGCCTGGGTCAAGCTCAATAATAAGTTCATCCGTTGAAACAGGTGTATAGTCTTCCCATGTTGGAACGATGGTAAAACGCTCTGAAATTTTTACTGGATGATAGTATTGTTTCCAAGCTGTTGCCCAATCCTCTTCGCGCACTTCATTCGTCGTTAATAAATTTTCACCAATATTAATATCAAAATTGACAAGATTCGCGATTGCAAGTCGAATTTCTTCAATCGTTTCAGCTAAAAAGCTGGTAGCAGATAAATAAGCTTTCACTACTACACCGTTTTTCGGGAAATCATCAGGATTTAGCGCATAAATCTCACCAAATTGATCTATTCTTTCCTTTGTTAATTCGATTGAATCTTCTATAACAACACCGCTGGCACCAGCCTCATGCAAAATATTTGATACAGCATCTACTGCTTCATGCGTTGTTAAAATTGACAGCTCTGTCCACTTCACCTGCAACCACTCCTCTTAAAATTATTCACCTTTTAATTTTTTCTTTAGTTGACCCCATAAAGAGCTACCATGCTCTTCTGGAATATCGCCGCTAATTTCTGCAAAATCACGTAACAGTTGTTTTTGCTTCTCCGTTAGTTTTGTTGGTGTCACAACGTTAACAACAACGTATTGATGTCCTACACCGTAACCTTGCACATTTTTAATTCCTTTATCTTTTAGGCGGAACTGCTTACCAGATTGTGTGCCTGCTGGAATTTTCAGTTTTACTTTGCCATTCACCGTTGGCACTTCCACTTCATCACCTAAAGCCGCTTGTGGGAATGTCAGCCTCAATTCATAGTAAATATCGTCACCATCACGTTCAAAGTACTCATGATTACGCACATAGAAAACAATATATAAATCACCTGATGGACCGCCGTTAACACCTGGCTCTCCTTGCCCTGCAACTCGCAGTTGTTGTCCTTCATCCACACCAGCTGGCACGGTTACTTTAATTTTTTTACGCTTCTGTACTGTACCCGCTCCGCGACAAGTTGAACATTTTTCAACAATGATTTTACCTGTACCACGACAACTTGGACAGCTTCGTTTATTGACAATACGACCTAATGGCGTATCGACAGTTTGATTGATTTGTCCTGCACCATTACATTGAGAACATGTTTGTGGCGTTGTACCAGGCTTTGCACCCGAACCATGACATGTATCACAAGATTCATCGCGCGGAATTTCAATTTCTTTTTCCGTACCGAATACCGCCTCTTCAAAGCTAATATTCATGCGATATTGTAGGTCGTCTCCTTTGCGCGGTGCGTTCGGATCTTGACGTCGACCACCACCAAAAAATGAACTAAAAATATCTTCGAAGCCACCAAAGCCGCCGCCACTAAATCCGCCACCGCCAAAGCCTGCATTCGGATCTTCATGGCCAAACTGATCATAACGAGCTTTCTTTTGATCATCTGATAATACTTCATACGCTTCTGCGATTTCTTTAAATTTTTCATCAGCACCCGGCTCTTTGTTAATGTCTGGGTGATATTGCTTTGACAGCTTTCGATATGCTTTTTTTATTTCATCCTTACTGGCACCTTTTGTAAGGCCTAGCACTTCATAATAATCGCGCTTATTCATTTCATTACACTCCGATCTTTTTTGCATAAAGTCTATTCTACCATGCGACAACAAAAACTGCTCTAAATTTATACTATGCAAATGAAAAAAATCATCTAAACATACAAGATAGCTTTTGAACAGCGAAAAGCCAAAGCCGCAAGCGGTCTTTGGCTTTTTTGATATTATTTATTATCGTCTTTTACTTCTTCAAAGTCAGCATCTACAACGCCATCTTCTTTTGTATCAGTAGCTTCCCCGCCTGCTTCACCTTGTGCCGCTTGAGCTGCCGCTGCAGCTTGCTCGTACACTTTCATCACTAACGGTTGTAAAATGCCTTCTAGTTTTTCTTTTGATGCTTTAATGCCTTCGATTTCACCAGCTTCTAATGCCGTTTTTAATTCATCACGTGCATCTTCTACTGATTTTTTCTCATCTTCAGAAATTTGTTCACCTAAATCTGTGATTGTTTTGTCCACTTGGAAAACAAGTTGATCTGCTTCGTTGCGTAATTCTGCTTCTTCTTTACGCTTCGCATCTGCTTCTGCATTTGCTTCCGCATCTTTTACCATGCGTTCTACTTCTTCGTCTGTTAAACCAGAGTCAGATTGAATCACGATTGTTTGCTCTTTGTTTGTACCTAAGTCTTTCGCTTTTACAGACACGATACCATTTTTATCGATATCAAATGTTACTTCGATTTGTGGAATACCACGTGGTGCTGGTGGAATATCGGCTAATTGGAAACGACCTAATGTTTTGTTGTCTGCTGCCATTTGGCGCTCACCTTGTAACACGTGAATATCTACTGCTGGTTGGTTGTCCGCAGCTGTTGAGAACACTTGTGATTTCGATGTTGGAATCGTTGTGTTGCGGTCAATTAAACGTGTGAATACGCCACCCATTGTTTCGATACCTAATGATAATGGTGTTACGTCTAATAATACGATGTCTTTTACATCACCAGTTAGTACGCCACCTTGTACAGCAGCACCCATCGCTACTACTTCATCAGGGTTTACACCTTTATGTGGCTCTTTACCTGTTGCATTTTTAATTGCTTCTACTACTGCTGGAATACGAGTAGAACCACCAACAAGGATTACTTTATCTAATTCAGAAGCTGAAAGACCTGCATCTGATAATGCTTGACGTGTTGGCACGATTGTACGCTCTACTAAGTCGCGTGTTAAATCATCGAATTTCGCACGAGTTAATGTTACTTCTAAGTGAAGTGGACCATCAGCGCCAGCTGTGATGAATGGTAATGAAATTTGTGTTGATGTCACACCTGATAAATCTTTTTTCGCTTTTTCACCAGCGTCTTTTAAACGTTGCATTGCCATTTTATCTTTTGATAAGTCGATGCCGTTTTCTTTTTTGAATTCTTCTACTAAAAAGTCGATTACTTTTTGGTCGAAGTCGTCACCACCAAGCTTGTTATCACCAGCTGTTGCTAATACTTCGAATACACCATCGCCTAATTCAAGAATCGATACGTCAAACGTACCACCACCAAGGTCAAATACTAATACTTTTTGGTCTTCATCTTGTTTATCTAAACCGTAAGCAAGTGCTGCTGCTGTTGGCTCGTTAATAATACGCTCTACTTCAAGACCAGCGATTTTACCAGCGTCTTTTGTTGCTTGACGTTGTGCATCGTTAAAGTAAGCAGGTACTGTAATAACCGCTTTTGTTACTTTTTCGCCTAAATAATCTTCTGCGTAACCTTTTAAGTATTGAAGAATCATTGCAGAAACTTCTTGCGGTGTATAATCTTTATCTTCAACAGTTACTTTGTCAGCAGTACCCATTTTTGATTTAATCGACATAATTGTGTTTGGGTTTGTTACAGATTGACGTTTCGCAACTTCCCCTACTTGACGTTCGCCGTTTTTAAAGGCAACAACAGATGGTGTTGTACGATTCCCTTCTGGGTTTGGAATTACTTTTGGTTCCCCGCCTTCTAAAACAGAAACACAAGAGTTTGTTGTACCTAAGTCAATACCGATAATTTTGCTCATTTGAATTTTTCCTCCTAATAATTAAACACAAGTATAATTAATTTATTTTAAACGCATTAGGTGCGCTTGCACATAAAGTGAACCTACCAACCGTTTTTTTGCAGGCTGTTGTTCCCCACTTAACTATTTTGAAGTGGGATCTTACAGACTGTTAAATACGGGATAAAATTATTCGTTTACAGAAACCATTGCTGGTCGTAATACGCGATCCTTTAATTTATAGCCTTTTTGCAGTTCACGTAAAACAATGCCTGATTCCTTCTCGCTATCTTGCTCTTGCATCACTGCTTGATGGAAGTTCGGATCAAATGCTTCTCCTTCTGCTGCAATTACTTCTAAGCCTTCTTTTGCTGTCGCATCAATAAATTGGCGATAGACCATTTCAACACCTGTATATAATGAAGTCGCTTCTTCTGACGTGACTTCCACTTGTAAGGCGCGGTCCAAATTATCAAGCACAGGGATTAAATCCGTTAGCAAGCTTTGTGCGCGGAATTTTTCCGCAGCCTCTCTATCCAATTTATTACGACGTAACATATTGTCATAGTCAGCTCTTAAACGTAAATAGCGATCTTCTTGTTCCGCTAATTTTGCTTCCAGCTCAGCAATTTTTTGTTCATTTTCATCTAGCGGCGCAACTTCTTCCGCAACTACCTCTTCTATTTCCTCAGTAGTTTGTTGCTCTAGCTCTTGGTTTTCTACTTTTTCTGACACTCTATATCCTCCTTAAAACGCTGCTAATGTTTCTTGAATGCACCCGATAGACCATGTTGCATCATATCTAATAATGTCACAACGCGTCGATAATCCATACGAGTCGGTCCGATAATTGCAATCGCACCATGCTGTGCATCTCCAGTGGAAAAGGCTGTCGTAATTACACTACAGTTTTCCATTGCTAAAAGATGGTTTTCAGAACCGATGCGAATTTGAATCCCCGCTTGATTTGGCTGGAACAAAGATTGCAGCTGACTTTCTTTATCCATCAAATCCATTAACATGCGAATTTTATTTAAATCATGAAACTCTGGCTGATTCAACATATTCGTTTTACCACCATAGTAGATTTTCCCTTCTTTTTGATGTTTTGAAACATCTACGAATGATTGAACGACTGTTTCTGCTGCTGCAATATGTTGTTTCAATATGCTCAGCACTTCAGCTTCAAGCTTAATGTGTAGCTCATGGAGCGGTACCCCGATTAAGCGGTCATTTAAAATATTGACCATTTTCTCAACATCCGCGGGACTAAATCCCTTCGGCAAAGTAAGGGTGCGATTTTCTACATGACCGTTATCTGTTACGATAATCGCAACGGCCGTTTGTTCTGTCAGCGGCACAATTTGAAATTTTTTCACTTTATGCTGCTGTACGTCTGGACCGAGAAGAATCGCTGTATATGTCGTTAATTCCGACAAAATAGTAGCTGATTCCCGAATAAGCTCCTCCATTTCACCAATTCGATAATTAAAAACAGATTGGATTTGACTTATTTCTTCGTCGCGAATCATATGAGGCTGTAATAAATGATCGACATAAAAACGATAGCCTTTTTCCGACGGTACACGCCCTGAAGATGTGTGAGTTTTTTCTAAAAAACCTAACTCCTCAAGATCCGCCATTTCATTGCGAATCGTTGCAGGGCTATAGGTAATACCCTCTCTCTTCGAAATTTGACGTGAACCAACAGGCTGAGCAGATGTTACAAAATCATCAACGATGACTTGCAAAATTTGCAACTGACGATTTGTTAGCATTTTAATCACCTCTGTTAGCACTCGTTTTAATGGAGTGCTAATACTAATAATAAATTAACAAATCTCGTTATTGATGTCAACGAAATCGCACATCTTTTTATAGGTTATCTAAAAAGCTTGTTCATCGCCGTCATTACAGTTAACATCTCTCTTCCTTAGTAGCTCTCTTGTTCCTTCTGTTTTGGGTTCAGTTGAGCAAATTCGCTTGTTTTTCGTGTGAATTGCACTGTTTAACGTGCGAAAATGGGCATCTTGTGTGCGAATTTACTTATCAAGCGGGCGAATCATTACTTTTGAACTAGAAATCTAGAAAGTAGCCCCCTCTTTTTAGACGCTTCGCTTTCGCGCAGTAAAGATTGCTAAATCATGTTAAAAATTGCTGGAACACTTCATTCCCTACAAAGCGGCCTTGTCTTGTTAAGCGAATGCCGCGTTCATCCAGCTGTAAAAGTCCTTCTTTGACAAGCTGCTCAATTATCTCACCATAGCGTTTTTGCATCGGCTCCTGCATTTTCTTTTCATACGATTCAAATGTGACCCCGTCTACTTTGCGTAAACCTAAAAACATTTGCTCTTCGACTTTCTCTTCGAATGTTACTGCATGCTCATGAACGAGTGGGCGCACTCCAGACTCAACTGTTTCGATATATTTTTTAATCGGTCCATGGTTGGAATAGCGTACGCCTGCCAAATAACCGTGCGCCCCTGCGCCAAAGCCTGCGTATTCGTCATTATCCCAATAAATTTTATTATGAACGGACTCGTTGCCTTCTTCAGCAAAATTACTAATCTCGTATTGCACTAAGCCCGCTGCCTCCATTTCACGCATTAACATATCGTACATATCTGCCTCTAAATCTTGTGTTGGTAAATGTAGCTTGCCTTTTGCATATTGAATGTAGAATACCGTCTTTGGCTCGACAATCAATGAATACGCAGAGTAATGTGGAAGCTTTAATGCTAAAGCAGTTTGCAATGTTTGCGCCCACTGCTCCATTGTTTGTCCTGGTAAGCCATACATTAAATCAATACTAATATTCGTAAAGCCCACTTGCTTTGCTGTTTCAATTGCTTTGTACACATGTTCGTTGCTATGCGTGCGTCCGATTTTTTCTAGCAAGCCTGCATCAAATGATTGCACACCCATGCTTAAGCGATTAACACCACCGTCAAACAACGCCTGTAATTTTTCCTCTGTCAACTCATCAGGATTCGCTTCCGATGTAAACTCTTTTACGTTTTGCATCGGAATAAAGTTTCGAATAATTTCAAGTAATCGACTAATTTGTGCAGCGGATAGTGCAGTTGGCGTCCCTCCACCTAAAAATATAGTTTCTATTTGCTGAAATGCCTCTGAATTTTGCGCTACCGTCATCGCTATTTCTTGTCCAAGTGCCTCAATATATGCATCTACTGGCTGATTTTTAAAAAATACTTTATTAAAATCACAGTAATGGCAAATTTGATGACAGAAGGGAATATGAATGTAAACACCTCTTGCCAATAAAATCACTTCCCTTGTTATGTTTAAAAAATATGATTTCTATCATTAAAGTTTTGCTAAACCATCAATGAATAATATCCGTTTCTCTCGATTTTTTCAGCAACGCTTCCGTTTTCTCACTTAAAATCTTTTTAAAGAATGTACCAAACAGCAAGAATAGCACACCACCGACCAATAAAACAGCTATATCTAGCATTACCGTTGACCAAATAATACCGCCAACAGCTTCGCGCATTAATTCGATTGCGTAAGTAAAAGGTAAAAACGGATTAATCATTTGGAAAAACTTCGGCAATAGCTGTACAGGATACGTACCACCTGAACCCGCAATTTGCAGTACGAGCATTACGATGGCCATCGCCTTTCCAACATCGCCAAACACCGATACAAGTGTATAAACGACCGTAATAAAGACGCTGGAAATAAACAGCCCAAATACGACGAATAAAACAGGTGATGCTAGTGTACCATCAAATAAGAAAATATCGCCCATTGTAATAATGAATGTTTGCAGTAAAGCAAATGTACCGAACGTTAACAGGCGACCGAAATAAACTTCACGAATCGTATATTGTCCAGCGTGATGAATATTTACAGATAACAGGGAAATAAGCAGTAAACAGCCTACCCAAATCGATAAAACTGTGTAAAACGGTATCATACCTGTTCCATACTTTTCAATCGGGAATAATTTATGATTTTCTATTTCTACAGGATTTGCAAAGAAATCACGTTCAGCTGACGCATTATTTTTCAGTAATGTAATAATTTCATGGATATTTGCTTCTTTATTTAAAGTGCGCAATTTATCAGCTAACTCATTCACTTTCTCACTTAATGAAGGATAATCAGCCTGAATCTTTGCCAGCGTTTCATTTGCCTTCGCTAACGATTCATCCGCATCCTTTAAAATTTGTGTCACTTCTGGTACTAAGCCTTGTACCTTTGTTAAAATATCCGATGCCCCTGTTAAGCTCTCTTTTGCATCGCCTAGCATAGACTTAATTTTCGGCTCTAATGTGTTTTTATATTGCGTTAAAAAACCATCAATTTGTAGGTCTATATTCGATGCGACCTGCTGTAAATTTTTCAAGCCCTGCTTGACCGTCGAATCATTGACATCAATTTGGCCTAACGCATCTAGTTGACGAGAAAAGTCCGACATGACTGATTTTAAATTATTCAATCGATTTAATACGAGCTGTTCGCGTTCCTGTGCATTTGGTAAGCTGTCTACATGTGTCAAAATATCTTCAAGCTTTTGAACCATTTTGCTATTCGCTAATTTTTCCTCGTCGATTTGAGGATTCATTGCAAGTAGTTCATTAATCGTTTGCTGTACCTTTTCTTTCAACACTAATCGTGTAGCTTCCGCATCTTGTGCAATTTCGCCAACCGCTTCCGCATGTGTAATCAGCTCATCTACACCTTTTTCAGCAATCGCTAATTGATTTTGTAAATCGCTTAATGCTTGATCTAGCTTCGGCGTATCAATGTTAACATTGCCTAACTGCGCTAAAAAGCTTTCCACATCTCTCGAAATCTTTTGAACACGTTGTAAATCCCTTTCTACAATTGGCGATAAATTGTTCAATGTCACTTCTGCTTCATTCAATAAGAGCTGAGCACTTTGTACCGTAGCCAAGCCTTGATTTGTCGTTTCCTGCACTTGTGGCATCATATCCAAACCTTCGGTAATCATTTCTCCAGCTTTGTCGCTATCTTGTGCAGCTTTATTTAATGTGTGCTCAATTTCAGGTAAATGCTCCTCGATTAAAAATACGTATTCCTCAAACTTTTCAAAGTTCGGTATTTCCTTTTCAATTTCAATACCAAGCTCATTAAAAAGCGTAAAAATTGTACCGTTCACTGTTGCGATAAATTCACTCGAAATTTGCTCGGCAATACCGCTCGCCCCTTTATCCGTAATTTTAGGCGCAATGGAGTTAATTTTTTCATTAACATAGTATTCGATTTTTGCCTTCTCTGGTGTATCTGCCAGCACAGAAGCTAGCTTTGTAGAAAAATCAGCAGGAATAATAACTGCGGCAAAATAATCCCCTACTGTTACTTGATTAATCGCTTCTTCCCTATTGGTAAATTTCCAAGCAAAGTTTTGATTTGTCGATAATTGGACAACGAGCTCATTCCCTACATTTATTGCATCACCACGTACAGTGGAGCCGGCATCTTCATTGACAATCGCCACTTGCATCTGATTTGTCTGTCCATATGGGTCCCACGAAGCATAAATATTAAACCATGCATAGAGCGATGGCAAAAATACCAAACCTCCTATTAAAACAATCGCTACCCAATTGGTTGCTATATTTTTTATATCACTCGTATAAATAGTGAAAATTTGCTTTAAACTATTTTTCATCTCGTACTCCTTTTCATGAATTAATTAGATCCTTATAATATATAACAAAAATGCTCATCGACTAAATAATAGAAAATAGATAGAGCATTGACGAATAGCTTTTTTGCCCTCATCATAAAAGTGGAGGTGTGCATTATGTATTTATATTTTGGAGTTGTTCCACTTGTTTTATTTATTATTTTTATGATTTCGTATTTAATCGATTCTAGAAAATTGATCAATGGCCTTTTATTTAACTTTTTCCTTGTGACATTTTTTATGTTCTGTCTCTTTGCATCTTTATCATCTGACAGTCATTTATTAAAACTAGCTATTGTGATTCCTATCGCTGCATTACTATTATTGATTCCATTTGCATTGGTGGCGTTTACCGTTGCCCTCTTTATCAATGCACGTACATTGTTTCGCAAGGAAGGGCGACGTTTCTCCAACTCCTTAACATTGCTATTAGGTATCGCGATTGTCGCATACTTTTTTATCGGCCTATTTAATTTAAGTGGGCGTTTTTCACTTGAATTCCAGCCATTTTTCGCTGCGGTTTCTTTTATTATCTTTTACTTTTTAGTGCATGTATCGAACTTTTTATCGGCTTATTTTTTATATCAGTTTAATCGCCCGCGCTTGAATCAAGACTTTATCATCGTGCTAGGCAGTGGCTTGATTAATGATAAAGTACCGCCGCTATTAGCGAGCCGTATTAATAAGGCTATTGAGTTTTATTATAAACAAGCGAAGGTGACGACACCACCAACAATTATTTTTTCTGGTGGTCAAGGGCCAAATGAGGGACTTTCAGAGGCGGAGGCGATGCAAAGCTATGCGCTCGAAAAAGGGATTCCCTTTGAGCATACGTTACAAGAAAATAAATCCGTGAATACATATGAAAACATGCTATTTTCTAAGCGTATTATGGATGCATTAAAGCCAAAGTATAACAGTATTTTCACAACGAATAATTTTCACCTATTTCGAGCAGGGCTCTATGCCCGCCAAGCAGGTTTAAACAGCCAAGGAATCGGCGCAAAAACAGCTTTCTACTACTGGCCAAATGCAATGATTCGTGAATATGTCGCTATCGTTGTGATGGGGAAAAAACGTCATTTGAGCATTATCGGCATTGTGTTTTTCTTTGCTGCATTATTATCACTGTTTCTTTATTTGTTCGGCTAATCAATTACACCTAGGTTTCATGATTTCACCATCAATTCACATGGGAATTTTCTGTACCTGACGCGCTACTTTCGCTGCAGAAAACATTACTGAAGCAAGATAAAAGCTGTCTGGAATAAGGCTACTTTCCAGACAGCCAATGCGTTGGAGGCTGAATATATGTCGGTAATTTCGTCTCACTGTTCCCTTTAGCAGAGTTAATCTGCATTTGTGTTAAAAACATGCTTGTCGAAAGATTCGCTCCTCTGACGTTCGCATCACGCAAATCCGCACCAATCAAATCAACACCTCTTAAGTCTGCATTGTGCAAATCTGCTGCAATTAAATAAGCACCTCTTAAATCAGTCGTTCTCAAATCTTTCCCTTTTAAATTCTTGCCAACCCAATCAACACCTCGATATTGCTTACCTTTTTTTATTTTAAAAACATTTGCACTCAACTCGTTGCGGATGTATTCACTTGTTTCCAACAGCAACGCGTTGACAGGCTGTCGACAACTAATCATATCTAAAGCTAATAGTTGATCCGCATCCAAATTCGTCAAACCTTGTAACTGATCTAGTTGTTCACTTAACTTGACTCTTAGTGAATTTGAAATCTTATATGTTAATGCTTCAGCAACAAAGGCAATCATTTCATAGAGCTGCTCCATCACTGGAAATACGCTAAACATTTTCTTAGAAACTTCCGGATGCTCTCGCCAACTTTGCCCTTTAAACGTATGCTGTGAAACTTTTTGACCAGCCCCTAAACAATCGAACACTGTACATCCTTTAAATCCTTGCACCCTTAGATTCTTATGTATTTTACAGCGAAAATCTTGCTGTAAGTTTGGACAAGGTGTCTCAGCAGGCTTATTGATTGCGAAGTCACTTGATGCAACAATATTTAATGCCGTACAACAAAGCCCAAAGCATTTCGAGCAATCGGCTCTTAAATTTTCTCTAATATTTTTAGCTGTTTCACTATACATATGCTAACCTCTCTATAGGTTTCTTATTTTTATTTCGTATTAACTGTACCGAAAACAAAGTGATAGGTACAGATGTAGCGGCATCCTGTGCGCCAAAATACCCCAACGATTAAAGATTCACTTTATTGTACTTTATCATTTCACGTGGTGCTCAGATTATTGAGATGTTTTGTCGTTCAATTGAGAGCCTAAATAGTTTGTCACAAGTTCTCTTTCTGTCACTTCGCGTTCATAGACTACATGATATGCTTTTGCATGCGGCCGCGAGCTAACAATTGCATGGACTTCTTGTTCAATGAAATGAATGGCCACACCATCATCTGCTGCATAGCCTGATTGGATTTGCTGTGTTGCGATTAACCGATGGTAGCTAGGTCTTCGATTGGCTTCCCCATCATAATGTGGACAATTGCTTCCTTGCAACAAGCCCAAGCACGACAAAGGTGCTAAGCCATCACCAAAAGAATCGGTCACTCCCTCTTCAAACCAACAAATCGACCCTGCACTGATACCTGCTAATACGATACCTTGTTCCCAAGCTTTTTTTAAAATCTTGTCTACCCCCCACTCTTTCCATAGTGCCAATAAATTTTTGGTGTTGCCCCCACCGACATAAATAATGTCCTGTGCAAGTAACAACGACTCTATGTCTCTTGTAGATGGGCTAAATAAAGAAAAATGGCTAGGCAAACATGACTGTTGCTCAAAAAATTGATAAAATCGTGCAATATAATCTTGTGAATCGCCACTCGCTGTTGCTAAAAAGCAAATTTTCGGTTTTACTTTCCCGCTCTGTTTCAATATATATTGGTCTAACAGCGGATTGTCTGGCTCCATTGAAAAGCCACCGCCTCCCATTGCGATAATTTGTTTCATCTGCCAACCTCCCTATTAGAAAAAAGATACTTGAACTTCTAACACCAACTAAGAGCTTTCTTGTATTAGCTTCTTTAAAGTTATTGAAGACTTTTCTTTTTATCAAAGAACCCTTCGAAAATCATATACAGCGCCACTACAATGAAAAAGCTAAATAACCATGTGTTATTTTCTTTTAAGTTTGTAAAAATTAAAATTGCACCAAATAATGTAATAAGAATTTTAATGATTAATTTCATCAAACCCATTACTTCTTTCGATTGAAAAATCAAGTTATAGTCGAGCTAATTTCATCCTATCATTTCCAATATATAGATTTCAATAGTGGCTTTCCGAAAATATCTCTTACGGTTACCGAAAAACACCTTGCATTTTGTCAGATAATGATGATGTTCGCCATTATTTATGTCGATTAACTATCATTAAGCTACTCTTTCTCCCTCAGCCGACCTGTGAAGTGGAATGACAATAGAATTGGGCAACTTCTTTGCATCAAGAAGCCAGCTTTTTCGCTAAACGAGACTACCATGTCTACTACTCCATATCAAACTTTTCTTTGTTGAAGTGCCTAGTAATTGCTTCTTCCCCGCTATTACAGGTGTAGCCTATCCAGCTATTTAACGCCTGTAGTATTTAAACAACTGCCCTCATAATTTTTGTCCCATTTAGTGTTGACCTTCCAGTCTAAACCTAACTTTATTGCATAATTGAAACTTTTTTCTGTCTGTAGCTAAAGGTTTCTAAACCAAACAAAAAACACCTCCATTTTAATGAAGGTGACTTTGGATAAATCACACAATGAAATCCTCTAAAACAACATAGCGTTATAGAGTGAATTTTAATTTAATTGCAAAATGGTTAACGAGCGATTTAAATAACCGAAAATCGGATCATCTGAAGTTGCACTCGCGCCTACACTATCTCCTGCATTTAAAGCAGCTTGCACAACAAAGGATGAGCTATTTCTACTAGTAATATTAAATACAGCGAGCCCTTGAGTAAAGATAGGTGCTCCGTTGACTGTAATACTAGCTGTTAAATAGCTCTGCCCCGGGTCTGGTGCGGCAAAGGCTATCGCATTTATCGATAAAGTCACTTGATATACTCCGCTTTCACTAACGACCAATTCATTTCCAGTTGGACTAACTGTCACTTTAGACAAAGGACCTGCTACACTAAATGGTACAGGTGTCATAACAGGCGTCGTGTCTGTTACTGTATCTCCTCTTAAAGAACCGAAGCTTAAAACACGTTCTGGCGGAGGTATAATTGGCCCTTGGGTTGCGACAAATCGAGCTAAATATTTAGATTCAGTTACATGACATTTATTACTGTGACAATGTCCATTTGCATCTTTAAATGACACTTTTCTTTCACCCCCATATTCTCCTTAATGTAGCTAGTATATTCGATTTATTTAGCATTACTTGTACGAATGTCTACATGAGCTAGCGGTTAGGAAGAGCATGGGCTGAGCTATAAAAAATTCAAATCAAAGTGCAAAACATACCAATAATTCGAATTTATTAGTATGGTATATCGCAATATTTACATGACACTTATGACCGTTTGAAACAAGAAGAGTTTATCAGCAAAATCTTAAGCTTAGCTATGTATGTAAAAAAAATGATGAGCATTGTACACAGCCAATTGTTAAATATGAATGTGCTTTTGTGATGCTTTTAATTTTTTATAAAGAAAAATTGCATAAATAACAAAGATTGCAAGAATTATAAATGTAAAATTGTCATTACCATCTTTAGAAGCTAAAATAATAAAACTATTATTGATTCCATGGAATAATATTGTAACAATTAACGGTTGCCCTAACGCGATTAACAAAGCTAAAACCATACCAGTCGAAAAGGCATAACCTGCTTGGATAACTGTACTCAACAAATCTTGACCACCAAGAAGTTGCAAAGAATGCGTTATCGCAAATAACAGGCTTGATACTGTAACTGCAAGTATAATTCCTTTTTCTCTTAACGTCGATATCATCAGTCCCCTATAAATCATTTCTTCAATAAAGGCAATGATTAGTACATGCGTTATGAGTACTAAAACTACATTTGAATAATCCCCTAAATTAAGACCACCGTTTCCTATGTATATAATGACCAAAACAATGATAAGCGGCATTGAATATAATAATGTTTCTTTTACTGAACTAGTAGAAAATAGATTCAATGCTGTTCGACTTTTTTTAGAGAACACTATATAACCGTATAAAATTAAAGCAAATGGTACTAAGCCCAAATAAGAGAGAAATGGATTACTAGCTGAAGTTACTGAAGCATATATACCATTCATGGTGAAAAACACTAGAACGAGAAGTTCTAAACCAATTACTTTTAACAATTGTTTCATGTATAAAAACTCCTCTAACTTTTATTTAATACAATTGTACGTAGTTAAATTAAAATAGATTCGTTTTTCAAAAAAATTTTTTAATCAAACTATTCATGTCACTTTATACGATTTCTTTTTTGTAATATACGATTATGAAGGCGGCTTAGTAATAAAGTGGCTAAAACTGCTCCTAAAAAGGCCAGTGTCATATCCCATTGTGCATCCCATTTATCGCCTTGCATGCCAAGGACATCCTTTGATATTTTACTCTGTGTTGCCACTTTTGTACTTAGCCACTCAATAATTTCGTAAAGCGCCGCAACGGCTAACACCATACTAACCGAAATAGTTGATAGCCAAGCCCCTTGCTTTAGTGGAGTAAAATGCAATAAGATTTCACGAACAACAATCGCAATAAGCCCTTTAAAGAAATGCCCAAATCGGTCATAATGATTGCGCTGTAAGTGAAATTCTTCCTTTAACCAATTGAAAAAGGGAACCTCCGCATACGTATAATGACCTCCGATAAATGTAAGTATAGATAAAAAGGCAATGATACAATAGGATAATGTCGTAAAGCGAAATTTAGAGTAAGTAATCAATAAGATTATCATAATTACTACAGCTGGCCCAACTTCAGCAAGCCAACTTGTATAAGATGCCGGTCCAATAGCTGACCATAGTAAAACAATGACTACCACAATAAACAATGTGCTATGTATTTTATTCATCTTCAGCCCCTCCTAAAAGGAGTATGTCTTTAAATAAATGGATCTATACTCAAATAAAAGCATAGGTACTAAATTTCATAATTAAATATTACTGGATCAATATAATTCGGTACTGGGATTAAATTCATTTTGTGTTCCAAGTACATCACCTACTTCATCTTTGCCCATATTATTTGCTTACTAGGTGTTTCTATTAGGACATTAAACCTTGATATATTAATTCATCTTTATTAACAGGTTTTTTGAGGAAAATTTCTACTAACTTAATTCATACATATTATTTATTTATAAAATATGATTAATAAGACTAGAGAACATAACAGCTACTACATACTATGAAAATGTAATCTGCAGATTATAAATCATTATTTTGGGAGGTGAATATTGTATGCCTTTAACTACTGGTCCAATTGAAAATGTAGGAAACCTACCTGCGAATGCCTCTAGTGTTCGTGTAAAAATTCTCAATCTCACTGGTGGTTTACTAACAGGAGTTGTCCGAGTTTATAGGCTTAACGGTAGAAGACAGTTACTCTCAACGACGCCTTTTACGGCGGCTGCTAACGCTTCTACTTTTGTAACTCCAGGTGTAGGGGGCTCATTTCAATATGAAGTTGAAATTGCTCCAAATCAAACTGGTGGATTATATAGTGTTTATGGACGGACAGCTTCAGGCGTTATCATTGATGCACAACGCTTCGTGAACTCAGAATTAACAGCAATTCTTTAATGGAAAAATCATAAAAGGGTTTGTCTAAAAAGTCGTAATCACTTTTAAAAAACGAAAAATCCAGCTGATTTATTCATTGAAAGAAAAGGCGATGAAGCGAATGT
>NZ_PYWN01000162.1 GCF_003049505.1 Metasolibacillus meyeri | reverse complement strand
AAAAAAATAAATAATACCTCAAACAGATACTAACATACTAAAATATAAAAACAAATTAATTTAATATAAATATTTACAAATAAGTTAATTTTAAATCGATTACCACTCTAATTTTTTTAGTGGTCTGCAAACATCCTTTTCTTTACTATTTTTAATACGATTAAAAATTTGAAAAATCAGAAGCATAAATCGGTGAAAATTGGACTATATAGATATTTGTTACATATCTAACACCCTTTTTAAGTAGAATATTTATATTAAAGAGTAGCCCCTTTCAATCCTCATAAATTCACAAAAAATAAATTGAAAAAATCTGGACTAAAATTAGCCCAGACGTAAATGATATTTCCCTTTGTAATTACTTTTAGTTTACTAATAAGCACTTCTTCAATCTCATTCTAGCTTTTGTCGCAAGTTCCCCTGCGTAAAAACTAGCTCCATAGCCATTAACAATACTAATGCTCCACAAGCTCAATCTTATACTCTTCAAACCACATATCAATCTGGATTAAAAAGGCGAGTAGCTGTGGCCCAGCCATTAATTGCCCAAACCAAGGAACCTTGAAAGATGAACCTCCTGATTGAATTAATTCATTTATTTTCTCCTTATTGAACAGTTCATGTAAAATGGAATTTTTATTTTCAAGTCGCTGTTGCAATATTTCTTGCACTCTATTTGTATATTTCGGATGGTAAGTTTTAGGATACGGATTCTTTTTTCGATATACTACTTCCTGAGGTAAAATCCCTTCAAAAGATTTTCTTAATATACCTTTTTCTAAACCGCCTACTGTTTTCATTTCCCAGGGAATGTTCCATGCATATTCAACAAGGCGATGGTCTGCAAAAGGTACACGCACTTCTAAACCTGCCGCCATTGTCATACGATCTTTGCGCTCTAATAAAGTTTGCATAAAGTACTGACGGTTCAAATAAAAAAGTTGCTGTCTCTTATCAGTTGTAGGCATTTGTTTCATTTCATCATGATATGTTTGCTGCAAATAATCCTTTAATGGCAATTTCTTTTGCCATTCGTCTTGTAACAATTGTGCCCGCTCATCGCTTGAACGAATCCAAGGGAAGTATGGTGTATCATGATAAAACCAAGGGTAGCCACCAAATAATTCATCCGCACATTCACCTGATAGGGCAACGGTGAAATTCTTTTTAATTTCTTGACCAAATAATACGAGTGAGCTATCAATGTCCACCATGCTCGGATAATCTTTTCCATGCAATGCCTGCCTTAAATAAGTGACTAGCTGCTCTTGCTCTACAATAACTTCATGATGTACTGTATCAAATTGTTGACTCATTATATTGATCCAATAACGATCTCGCGTTGTTTGGAAATCATTTTTCATAAAAAATTGCTCATTATCCTCATAATCGATTGAATACGTATGAAGCTTTTCCTTTGATGTACGTGCAGCGATTGCTGTAATAATACTTGAATCAAGTCCACCAGATAGTAGCGTACAAAGCGGTACATCGCTCACTAATTGACGCTTGATTGCATCAGTTGCTAATTCCCGCACATGCTCAATCGTTTGCTCTAACGTTTCCGTGTGCTCTTTAGTCACTACATCCCAATAGCACCATGATTTTATACCCTGTTGATTGAATTGCAATGCGTATGCTGGTGGCAATTCGAAAATATTTTTAAATACCGTTGTACCAGGTTTTCTTGAAGGACCAATGCTTAAAAGTGCTGTTAATCCTTCATAAGTAACAACTGGCCGAATCGCATGATGTGCTAATAATGCTTTTATTTCAGAAGCAAATAGTAACCCTTCCGCACTTTGTGTGTAAAATAGAGGCTTTACCCCTAATCGATCACGGAATAAATAAACCGACTGCTCATTCGTATCCCACACTGCAAAGGCAAAAATACCATTAAGATGCTCTACACAGCGTTCTTTCCATTCAATGAATGCACATAGTAAAACTTCTGTATCTGATGTCGTTGTAAACGTATAGCCTTGTGCGATTAATGTTTGGCGCAACCCCTCTGTATTATAAAGCTCACCGTTGTAAACAATTGTATAATTCATTTTTGTCATAGGCTGCGCACCACCTGCTACATCGATTACGGCTAATCGACGATGACCAAGTTGCGCATGCTGCTCCGTCCAAATTGCCTGTGCATCTGGACCTCGATGTGCCAAAACATCTGTCATATGCTGTATTTGTTGTGTATCATTTAACACTTTATCAAAGTTAACGATACCCGCAATTCCACACATATTTCACACTCCTTCACGGATGTATATGCATGTTTTTATTTCAATAGAACAAAAAAGAGCTATCCATTTGGATAACTCTTTTTTAATAATTAACTAAATAACCCTGTCACGCTTCCCCATAAATTGCTGAAAAATTTACCAATCCCTTGGAAGAACAATGAGATGCCACTAGCACGCTCTACAGACGCTGTTGTCACAACATCTACTGTTAGTTCCTTGCCATCGATAAAACCGTAATCTGTGCCTTCTGAGCGCTCTAATGTTGCTTTACCGACAACTGTGTCTTGCTCCACTGCTGCCTCTAGTTCTTCTTTCGATAAATTCAGAACAGGTTGATATAAATCTTTATCACTTGTTTTAATCATGAAGGAGATTGGTTCCTTTGTTGCAATGGCAACATCGTCTGCTTTCCCTTTCGTTACCTTCACTGTTTTTTGCTCTTCAAATACATGATTAGCAGGTAATAATTCTTGTTTTGTGAATTGACCAAAGCCGTAATCAAATAGCTTTGCTGTTGCATCAAAACGCGCTTTATAAGAGCCTACACCATTTGCATCTACAGCCTTCATCACAACCGCGATTAGGCGTGTACCATTGCGTTCTGCTGTTCCTGTAAAGCAATGTCCAGCAAAAGTTGTTGTACCTGTTTTTAAGCCATCTACCCCTTCATAGGCAAACACAAGCTCTGGCAACATGAAATTCCAATTATCCATGTTAATTGCATCGCTTGTCCCTTCACGAAACTGCTTTTTGGCAATTTTAGATGTTTCTAAAACTTCTGGGTGCTCTTTTAATAAATGATATGCTAATTTAGCTGTCGATTTAGCTGACATAACATTTTCATCCTCTGCACCTGTACCAGATGGATGCATGCCCATTAAATCGACATTATTTAAACCTGTAGAGTTAACAAATTTATAGCCTTCAAGCCCAAGCTCTTCCGCTTTTGCATTCATTAACTTCAAAAATTCAGTTTCTGTACCTGCAATCGTCTCAGCAATCCCAACCGTTGCTGCATTTGCTGAGTAGATTACCATTGCTTCATATAATTCGCGAATTGTGTATGTACCATCTGCACGTAGTGGTACATTACTTAACGCACGGTTTTGAGACATTTTATACGTATAATCTGTTACACGATATTCTTGATCCCAAGTAACCGTCCCTGCTTTAATCGCATCAAGCAGCAAAAATTCTGTCATCATTTTTGTCATACTTGCAATACCTAATGATGTGTTTGCATTTTGCTCATATAAAATTTTCCCTGAATCCGCATCAATCAAAATTGCTGCATCTACTGTTAAACCTAAATCCGTTTCTGCTTGTGCTACAGGCGTTGTTATTAGCATGCTAAATAACAATACTGATAGCGTTAGGAAACTGACTATTTTCATACTTGCCTTTTTCACAAAGCTACCTCCACTAAATAGTTTCTCGTTCATAATTTTATCATAGAACATCAGTAAATGCGGTATTTATCTTGATTCCTCTAAAAACATCCACCATTTAAGTGACAAAATGAATGCTTTTTTACCTTTTTTTACCGATATTTTCTCTAACATAGAAAAAACACTCTGCTAACATTATTACTGACGTTAACAGAGTGTTTTAGTTGCGTTTTTATTGATAAGAATAATTTGGTGCTTCTTTTGTAATTTGTACGTTATGTGGATGCGATTCGCGAAGACCTGCACCAGTCATACGAACAAATTGTGCTTCTTCACGTAAAGCTTGTAAATTTGCTGATCCACAGTAGCCCATACCTGCTCGAATACCACCAATTAATTGATGAATTGTATCAGCAAGCGGCCCCTTATATGGAAGGCGACCTTCAATTCCTTCTGGTACTAATTTTTTCGCATCTTCTTGGAAGTAGCGATCTTTTGAACCTTTTTCCATTGCACCAAGTGAACCCATACCACGATATACTTTGAAGCGTCGACCTTGGAAGATTTCCGTCTCTCCAGGTGATTCTGAAGTACCTGCTAATAACGAGCCTAGCATCACGACATGCCCACCTGCTGCTAAAGCTTTCACGATATCACCAGAGTATTTAATACCGCCATCGGCAATAATCGATTTACCATACTCACGTGCTACTGAAGCAGCATCGTATACAGCTGTAATTTGTGGTACACCTACACCAGCAACAACACGTGTCGTACAAATTGAGCCTGGTCCAATACCTACTTTTACTACATCTGCGCCAGCCTCAAATAATGCACGTGTACCTTCGGCTGTAGCAACATTTCCAGCAATGATTTCTAGTTCTGGGTAAGCAGCACGAATCGATCTAATTGTATTTAATACGCCTTGTGAATGACCATGTGCTGTATCAATAACAATAATATCAACTTGTGCTTCAACAAGCTTTGCAATACGCCCCATTGTATCACTTGAAACACCTACTGCTGCTCCTACTAATAGACGTCCATGAACATCTTTTGCAGCATTCGGGAATTCAATAACTTTTTCGATATCTTTAATTGTAATTAAACCTGTTAATTTACCATCTTCATCAACAATCGGTAATTTTTCAATTTTATATTGCTGTAAAATCTTTTCAGCATCTTCTAACGTCGTGCCTTCAGCTGCTGTAATTAAATCTTCTTTTGTCATTACGTCATCGATTTTTAAAGCATAGTCCGAAATAAAACGTAAATCACGGTTTGTAATAATACCTACTAATTTTTGATCGTCCATATTGTTTACAATTGGAACACCCGAAATGCGGTATTTACCCATTAAATGCTCAGCATCAAAAACTTGGTGCTCTGGTGTTAAGTAGAATGGATTTGTAATAACACCATTTTCAGAGCGTTTTACTTTTTCTACTTCTTCGGCCTGCTCATCGATCGTCATATTTTTATGGATAATACCAATTCCACCTTGACGTGCCATAGCGATTGCCATTTTTGCTTCTGTTACTGTGTCCATACCAGCGCTTATTAAAGGAATGTTTAATTTGACTTTCGGTGTTAATTGTACTGATAAATCCACGTCTTTTGGTAATACTTCCGAGTGAGCTGGAACTAGTAGTACATCATCAAATGTTAATCCTTCTTTAGCAAATTTCGTTTCCCACATTTCGAAAATTCCTCCTAGGTAAAAGAATATTATTGTAAGGTTATCAACGTGTTCATGTGGTGTCAAGGTATTATAAAAAGAAAAATAATTCAGATTATTACTTACCCCATTTTAGTCTGAATAAAATTTCTATATTGACAGCATTTAAAATTCAATTGAGTTCTTCATAATTTTAGTATTTTCAAGTTATTTGAAAAGTATGAGGATAATTTTGCTATTATTTAGCACCTAAATATCTGTCTCTTAATTTATTGTTGAGACTAAAATCTTTCGCATATTGAGGGTCTGGAGGCTTTTTAAATGGCTTTGGGAAAATTCATTAGGGTTTTTAGTATATATATTTCTATCAGCAATTTTAGGGGTTCTATTGGTAACATTATTGCAAAGCAACATCCTACTCTCATTTGGCACTTCAAAACGTAGCACAGCTGAGCGGCGAATCTCTTCGTTGCCCGCGTCGCTCATGTGCTCCGTACATTCCGCTCCGCACGCC
>NZ_PYWN01000161.1 GCF_003049505.1 Metasolibacillus meyeri | reverse complement strand
GCCCGTTAATGGGTGATAGCGTGCCTTTTGTAGAATGAACCGGCGAGTTACGATAACGTGCAAGGTTAAGCTGAGAAAGCGGAGCCGCAGCGAAAGCGAGTCTGAATAGGGCGCCATAGTACGTTGTCGTAGACCCGAAACCAGGTGATCTACCCATGGCCAGGGTGAAGGTAAGGTAACACTTACTGGAGGCCCGAACCCACGCACGTTGAAAAGTGCGGGGATGAGCTGTGGGTAGCGGAGAAATTCCAATCGAACTTGGAGATAGCTGGTTCTCTCCGAAATAGCTTTAGGGCTAGCCTCGTGATTGAGA
>NZ_PYWN01000160.1 GCF_003049505.1 Metasolibacillus meyeri | reverse complement strand
GTTTCACTCACTATTTTGAAGTGGGGGTCTTACAGCCTGTTAATACGGGATAAAACAGTAACAGGGAAGCAAGGACAGGTTACTGTCAAAATCGACTACGGTATAGATGAAGTGAATCCAGCCGATTTTGATGCTCTTCTTATTCCTGGCGGTTTCTCACCAGATTTGCTACGAGATGATGATCGTATTGTCGCATTTGCAAAGCATTTCATGGATGAAATGAAGCCCGTATTTGCCATTTGTCACGGTCCACAATTATTAATTACTGCAAAGTCTTTAGAAGGTCGCGATACAACAGGCTATAAATCCATCAAAGTAGATTTAGAATATGCAGGTGCGAAGTTTCATGATGAAGAAGTTTTTGTTTGTCAAAAGCAGCTTGTGACAAGTCGCACACCAGCTGACTTACCAGCGTTTAACCGAGAAATTGTGAACCTTTTACAGGAAAAGGGACTATAATAAGGTTATAGCAAAATTCATAATGTGAACTGCCCCCCGATTGTTCAACATACTAACACAATTGGAGGGGCAGTTTTTTTGTGCTAAACTTCACTAATCAACACCTAGTTATTCGCCTTGCTTATGGACACTTTTGATTTTCGGTAACGTAATGATGATTGTTGTGCCTTTACCAAGTATCGATTGGACAGTGATTTGTCCGTTATGCAGCTCGACAATTCCCTTCGCAATATTCATGCCAAGACCAGATCCATCCTTTCGCTCCCCCGTATTTGTACCACGATAATAGCGGTCAAATAGCGTTTTTAAAGCATTCTCATCGATGCCAACACCGTTATCCTGAACTGTAATCACGTTATTAAAGCCTTGCTCATGCACATTCACATGAATCGCTGTATTTTCAGGGTTGTGCTTAATTGCGTTAAAAATGACATTATCAAGTACGCGAATAAACCATTTTGGATCAATCGCTGCATATAGGGGATGCTCAGCCTTATTAAAAGTAAGCTGAACATGCTGCAATGTTAAATCACGCTGATACGACTGAATATATTGCATTAACCATCTATTTAGCTCTACGCTTTCCAATTGTAGCTCGAGGACATGGTTTTTCAATTCAAAGACGAGTGAAAAATCGTTAACGAGTTGGACGATATGGTCACTTTTTTCACGAATCGTTTTCCCCATTTCTTGCATTTCATCTGCTGAAAACGTATATTGCTTGCTTTCAAGTAAATAGCCATATCCTTGAATGCTGGAAAGAGGAGTGCGGATATCATGTGAAATACCAGCCATCCATTCCTCGCGTGTTTTTTCAAGTTGTTGACGTTCCTTTGTGGATTGCTCAAGTTTTTTTGCAGCTATATTTAGAGCTTGGATAACTTCTTGGTAAAGTCGATATTTAAAGCGTACCTTACCAGACTTTTTAAACACTGCGCGCTTTTCCTTTTCTGTAAAGACATCAAATTGTCCAGCGTCGATGCGATCAATCCATTTAGTCATCATTAATAAAGGGCGACCATAGCGATAGCCATTCCAAATTGAAAAGATAATAGCGATGAGCAAACTAATACAGCCTGCAAGTAAAATGGCTTGTATTTCCTTTTGGAAAAACCATTCGTCCTCATAAATTTCTTGCCCATCCTCTGTAGAGTATAGTAGCCAAGTCGTATTCCAATGTGGATCACTATAAAAGGCTATATCTCCTTTGTACCTTCCAGGTTCATGCATTAGGCTAAAAAGATTAAGCTTATTAGAAGGTAAAAGGCTTTCTTTTCCAAATGTTAAAAGGCTTTCATCTTGCTGGAAAATATAAAGAACGCCATTTAATTTTTCAAGCTCCTGTTGAAGTGTATTTTGTTGTTGCTCGACAACAGCACCGTCCTGTCCGAATTGTTCTATTAGTCCAGTAAGAAGCTTTTTAGTTGGCTCATAATAACCAAATAAATAGTAATGGGGCATCTCCCCCCATGAGTGGCTGTAATACGTATCAATCCGATAGTCACCGAGCATTTTTTCCTCATTTATATGCAATAACTCATTCGCTGTGTAGCTTGTTGCTAAATCATCTACTGTATTAGCTGTATAAATGACATCGCCGTTACTATTGATGATTTGTAGCCACATATTGTGAACCTTCAGCAACTCAATCCATTTTTCACCAAGCTGTACAGTGCCATCTTTTTTAATAGTAGTGGACAGCGGTACATTTTCAGTAAGCCCGACTTGAGGATTTTTTCGGAAGTCATCTTCTGTTAGAAGGCTAACGATAAAAACAAACATCAGTAATGTCAGAGCAAAGAGTGCGATAAATAAAATAATAAATTGTAGCGCAAAGTGAAGAGCAATTCGCTGTTGGATTTTCATTGCTTATTCTCCTTCACAAGCTTATAACCAAGTCCACGAACTGTTACTAAATAGCTTGGCTCACTTGGGTTTGGCTCGATACGCTCGCGAATGCGGTGAATATGCACCATCACCGTATTATCATCAGAATCATTTTGATACCCCCACACAGCTGTAAACAGCTGCTCTTTTGAAAGAATTCGATTTGGATTTTTACAAAAATAGAGAAGTAGTAAGAAAACTTGAGCTGGGCAAGAAATAATTTTTCCAGCAACTATTAATTCTCCACGATCCTCATCAACAACGAAATGACCAAAATCGAATAATTTCTTATGAATTGGAGCAGCTACATTTGTTATAGGCTGCTGTCGTCGTATAAACGCTTTTATACGTGCAACAATTTCGAGCGGGTTAAACGGCTTTGTTACGTAATCGTCGCCTCCTCGCTCAAAGCCAGTTAGCACGTCAAAATCTTTTACTTTTGCTGTTAAAAATAAAATATAGGCGTCTGTTAGCTCACGAATATCTGAGCAAAGCTCGAAGCCGTTTGCATCTGGTAGCATTACATCTAAAATAATAAAATCCACACGGTTATTTTTAATATATTCCATCGTTGCTGCTCCAGTAGCTACTTGATGAACATTTGTGAATCCTTCCTTCTGTAAAACCATCGCAATCATTTGAGTAATCGATTGCTCATCATCGACAAGTAAAATATGGAGATTGTTCAAATAACTCACCTCTCAACACATATTTATTTTCATACTAACATACCGACTTTACGACAACCTAAACAAAATAAACAATTGTTAAGGTTCCAGTAAGGTATAGTTTGCTTCGACGTAAACTAGGGGCGATAAGCTAAAGTTAACAAATTTAACTTAATTCGTCAGAGTGTTTCTTTGTGAGTGTGCAAACAATCGCTGAATAAGAGGAACTCAATCTAAGAGCGCCATGTTACATGGCAACGGCTGAGTAACCAGCGAAGCCAAAGGGCTTACTTGGAAAAACCTGAACGCAATTACGTTGAGGCGAAATTAAGATAAGGTGGTAATGAGGATGGAAAGCAGAAAAGGACGTATTCATACAATTGATGGTATTCGGGGCCTTAGCTTATTCGGCATTTTATGTGCCAATATGCTTATTTTCCAATATGGGATGTATGGTCAGTGGAAGATGGAAGTTTTTCATATTAGTATGTTTGATCACTGGATGAATGATTTTTTATCAATAGTTTTTGTTGGTAGCTCTATGCCGATTTTTACATTTTTATTCGGCTATTCGCTTGTTATGATGGGGAGTAGCCTTGAACGAAAAGGACTTCCAGTAAAGTGGAGTTTATTTAAACGGGCAATTTTTTTAATCATACTAGGCGTATTGCATAGTACATATTTATGGGAGGGAGATATTCTATTAATGTATGGAATTCTATCGATTTTCCTTCTTGTTTTTGTACGCCGTAGGGCAAAGACGATACTTATTTGTGCGATTGGTCTGTGTCTCATTCTTGGTGGTCTCGCCTTTATGGGGATGATGAATGGACCGGAAGGAGTACTAAACGAGTTATCCAATCCACAGGTTCTGACACCGTATATTGAGAAAACTACAGAGGTGTATAGCTCTGGAACATATGCGGAAATTAAAGAATACCGCAATAATATTTATCCGCCAGAAGGAGACACACCAGAAAAGGACACATTTGGAGAAAAATTTGCAATGACGCTCTTAGGAATTTTGGTTATTATGCCGATGTTTTTAATTGGGATGTACGCAGCAAAAAAACAATGGTTCGTTGACGTTGCAGAAAAAAGTAAACGTTATCGGACATTGGCAATCACTTTTATTGTAGGTGGCCTCGTATTGAAGGGCTATGCGCAATTCGCTGTTGAGGGGGTTTTAAAGGGGACTGGCGGAATTATCGGACCATTTATGCTATCTTTCGGCTACATCTTTCTCATGGCTTTGTTATATACAAATGTATCCTTCCGCAATAAACTGAAAGGCTTCGAAGCTGTTGGAAAGTTGTCGTTAACAAACTATATTTTACAAACGGTTATTTGTACAACAATTTTTTATGGCTATGGTTTCGGCTTATTTGGAAAGCTCGGTGTCACGCTTGGCTTTGTATTAAGCATCGTTATTTATACACTGCAAGTTGTTGGAAGCTATTATTATTTACAGCATTTTAAAACAGGACCATTAGAGTTTATTAATCGAAAATGGGTATATTTCTCACTGAAGCGTAAAAAGAAGCGACCGATATTGGAAGAGCAAATATTATAAAACGGAAATACCAACCGATAAAATAAAAACTGTATGGAGGGTGCACCTTCCATACAGTTCTGTAAATTTAAAAAGGCAGATGATTGACGAACTGGTATATTTTTTGTATGATGAAAAGGCTTATTGCATGCGCTACAAAGGAGGAAATGGAAAGCGCACTATAAATTACACAGGAAAACAATTATAGCGCCTGAGCTAAGGAAATAGAGCGGATATCATTCTTAGTTGACGAGGTGGAGGTTTATCGAAAATTCGGCGGGTGCCTCCCGATTGACAATGCCCAGTCGTCATATTCGTTTTTAAAGCAGAAAAGCAATTTTCTGTACAGAGAAGCGAATCGGCATAAAATAGCGAGAACAAAACTACAAAACCTACAACAAATGCGCCTGTTATACAGAACAGCCAGATGCAAAAAGGTCGATGATTTGTAGCTTATTTCGTATTGTCTAAAATATTGAGTTGATTATAACAGTGCAACTTCAATTAGTGATTCCACTGATTGTTGGTTGAACAAATCAGGCAGTTAACCGCCTATCTCACATTTTCAGTTTGTGATAGGGTCTTTTGCTTTTGACTGTAGAAATAAGTACTGTCCGTTAATGCGGGGTAAATCGTAGTTTTGTTCCTCGAAACGACTTGGAGGAAACAGAAAATGTGTGGAATTGTTGGATATAATGGGTTTGTAGATGCAAAGGAAATTTTATTAAAAGGTTTAGAAAAACTAGAGTACCGTGGCTATGATTCAGCAGGTATTGCTGTTCATAATGAAGAAGGTATTACGGTATTTAAAGAAAAAGGTCGCATTGCCGATTTACGCAAGGCAGTTGATGAGGATGTCGTATCGACAGTTGGAATTGGTCATACGCGCTGGGCAACACATGGTGTACCAAATCGCCGTAATGCGCACCCGCATCAAAGTGCGAATGGTCGTTTCACACTTGTGCACAACGGTGTCATTGAAAACTATCATTTATTGCAAAAAGCTTATTTAAAAGGTATTCAAATGCAATCTGATACAGATACAGAGGTGCTTGTACAGCTAATCGAGCTATTCGTAAAAGAAGAAGGCTTATCGACGGTAGAAGCTTTCCGTAAAACATTATCTTTAGTGCACGGCTCTTATGCATTAGCGCTATTAGACAATGAAGATGCGGGCACAATCTACGTAGCAAAAAACAAATCACCACTGCTTGTCGGTGTTGGCGAAGACTTCAATGTCGTAGCATCTGATGCGATGGCAATGCTACAAGTAACGGATCAATTTATTGAGCTACACGATAAAGAAATCGTTGTTGTACGTCGCGACAGCGTAGAAATTTCAAAATTAGACGGTCGTATTGTAGAGCGCGCACCATACAAAGCAGAGCTAGATATGAGTGACATTGAAAAGGGCACATACGCACACTATATGTTAAAGGAAATGGATGAACAACCTAGCGTTGTACGCAAAATCATTCAAGCATATGAGTTAGATGGAGAGCTAGCAATCGATGAAGAAATTTTAACGGCAATCAATGCAGCAGATCGCCTTTATATTATCGCGGCAGGCACAAGCTACCATTCGGGACTTGTAGGAAAAGCGTATTTTGAAAAAATGGCTCAAATCCCTGTCGAAGTGCATATTTCGAGTGAATTTGGCTACAATATGCCACTTCTTTCAGAAAAGCCATTATTCATCTTCCTTTCACAATCTGGTGAAACAGCAGACAGTCGTCAAGTGTTAGTGAAAGTGAAGGAAATGGGCTATCCAGCACTAACAATTACAAACGTACAAGGCTCAACGTTATCACGTGAAGCAGACTACACGCTGCTTTTACACGCAGGTCCAGAAATTGCTGTAGCTTCAACAAAAGCTTACGTTGCACAGCTTGCAGTACTCGCTGTAGCAGCATACGTAGCAGGAAAAGCGCGCGGCAATGCTATCGACTTCGACTTAAAGCAAGAGCTAGCAATTGCTGCAACAGCCATCTCAGCAATCATCGATTCAAAGGAAGAGATGGAGCAAATAGCGGAAGATTACTTAAAAATCGCCCGCAATGCCTTCTTCATCGGACGCAACTTAGACTTCTGCGTCAGCCTAGAAGGTGCTTTAAAGCTAAAAGAAATCTCTTACATCCAGGCGGAAGGTTTTGCTGGTGGGGAATTGAAGCACGGTACAATTGCTTTAATTGAAGAAGGCACACCTGTCTTTGCCTTAGTGACACAGGAGCAGGTAGCCCTGAATATTCGCGGGAATGTGAAGGAAGTTGTAGCACGCGGAGCTAACGCCTGCATCATCGCAAGTGAAGGCTTAGAGGAAGAAGGCGATCGCCTTGTTCTTCCACATGTACATCCATTGCTAACACCGTTAGTAAGTGTGGTGCCATTACAGCTGATTAGCTATTACGCAGCATTACACCGTCGCTGTGATGTAGATAAACCACGTAATTTAGCGAAGAGTGTTACGGTGGAATAGGTTGCTGTGGATTTGAAATGAAGTTGTAGATTTGAAATAAAGGCACGATGAAACACCCCCTTAGATTATTTTTGTCTAAAGGGGTGTTTTTATGTCTAAAAGAGCTAGAACATCTAAAATTGAAAAATGGATTAAAGAAGGTCGAGGCTCAGGTATTGGAGCTGATTATAAGTGCAGATGTGAAAAAAATCTAGATGAAATCGAGGTTGCTATTAGCAAGGCAAAGGATAAGCATAATCAGTTCTTAAAAGAGCTTGGATTGCCTGAGTTATCTTAAAACGAGATGATTACGCAATATAAGTTCTTTACAATCTAATAGTTATATATAAATGAATATTTTTTTATACAAAATTAAAGTTTTTAAATCTTCTTGTTCAAGTAAAGTTTTTTTATATTGAATAGGAATTAAGTAATGATCTTCTACAATTGTTGAGTAACACAATTAGGAAATGATCAAACTTTTTTATAAAATCAAAGCATAGATCTAATGATAAAGAATCCATTTTGATCAAACTTTTTTTCAAAATGGATTCTTTTTGTTTACCGTAAAATGCAGATTTGCGAGGTGTTTTTAAGCAAACTTTATTCCAAACCAACATTAAAATCTAAATTGATTTAAGAATAAAAGCTCTACTAGTAAAAAAGAAATAATTAATATCCCTATTGAGTATAGAGTGATTGTTAAAATTTTGTAATTGTTGCTATTAGATTTACTTTCTGATAGCATTGATTCAATATATTTAATTTTGAAGTAATAACTCAATATAAATATTATAGATATGATTAACCAAACTAATATTCCCATATTACACCTTTATCCTTATAATTAATTTTAATCACCAATTTAATATAGCATAGGAGTTTAAAGTTGTATTTCTAATCACAGGAGTAACAGCCAGACCCATTGATGGGTAAACTGTAAAAGATGGTGAGAATGAGATTGAGTAATGACCATACCTCACAAGAATATTAAATAAACCTGATGATTTCTTAGTATAAAGGTATTGTCCCACATATCCCTTGTGTTCTGTAAAACCAAACCCACTCTTTAAATTAAATCTAAAACCTACTCCTGCTAAGGATGCATAATCATCTGGTTGTGTAACTGACTTCCCAGTTTGCCATCCGAATGCGCTATATGGACCGTCTCTGTAAAAATATTTGGCTTCATATTGTGCAATGTCCCCTCTGTTATTTATTGGAAAAGATAATTCGGCAGAATCTGGCCAACCAATCGAAAGTGCATCAGTCCATCTATTTGGAGGACTTTTAAGCCAATTAAAATTACCATATACATAGATTTTCTTTTGACCAACTTTATCACTATTCACTTCAAATGCAGCTGCTCCTACTGTAATATCTGTATCTTTTTCGACGAATGGTGAAATATTATTTAATTTATTATTTTCATCTAAAACTAAATGTTCTTGATTAAAATAAATTTTTTTTGCATTATTATTGATTAATTGTTGTAAAACCTCTACAGGAAATTCGTTAATTTCACTTTCAGTAAGACCTACACTATTAATCAAAATTGCAATGTCCTCATCTGCTAGTAAATCAATAGTTTTACTTTCATTAGCGCTTGCCATTAAGGCATTAGAAAATAAGAAAATGGAAAAGAATAATAGTAAGCTTTTTAGTTTCATAAAAATTCCTCCTTTTACTTTCAATGAAATAATTAAGATGTTTCTTAAATATAAGAATTGGTGATTAACCAGTGAGCCATAGACCAAGAGCATTAACAACTTCAATAATTAAATCTACCATATGCATACCTCCTTTTAATAATTTTATCTCATATTAGAATTATATGTTAAAATAGTTAAAAATGAATAAAGTGAGGGATTCTATGAACTTAATTGGTTTATCTGTAAAACAAATTAGAATTTCCAAAGGGTTGACACAATCATATATATCTGATTATTGTCAAATATCACAAAGCAACTATGCTAAATTTGAAAAAGGAATTATAGATATTCGTGCTTCAACATTTATAAGTATATTAGATTCGATGGATATACCATATCATGAGTTTATGTATATCCATAATAAATACAACTTATCAAAAAAAGATGCAATTTTATATAAATTTTTCAATATTCCTTTTAATGGAATTGAAGAATTGAATAATTGAATAATTTACAAATGGAATGTCGCTCATATTTATCAAGTTATAATAGCCCAATCATTAAGGAAGCATATACTTTATCTAAAGCATTATTAATGATTTATAAATATAATGATTTTAATGAAGCTCGACAAATTGCAAAGCCTATATGGGAACGACTATGTAAAAGTAATGATTTGTACTTGTATGATCTATACTTTTTAAATGCTATTCTTTATATTTTCTCTTTTGAAGAAGCATTGAATTTAAAGAATTTCTTATTTAGAGGATATGAGAAATATAAGAATCTCAATAATACAATACCTATTTTTCTTAACACTCATATTAATTTATCTTTATTATCTATAGAACATAAAAGATATATTGATGCTCTAAAATATTTAGATATTGCGGAGAATATATGTAAAGAACAGCGATTATACTTCCAATTAGCAGTTATATATATTAGAAAGGGAATATGTTTAATTAATTTAACTAGGAAAGGAAAAAAAGAAATCGAAAAAGGTTTGAATTTAATGAGAATGTTTGATGAGAATGAGGCGCTTATAATTTTGAGACAGGAAATAAAAATATATACTGGCTTAAAATTTACACTAGAGTGAACAAGCAATACGATAGTTGTACTGATGTTGGATGCAATTGATATGTGTGGTTTTGGAATAAAGCTATACCATTTTGGATTAGCTTGAATAGAAAAAACATTGATTTTATAGGATTATAGGGATATTTTGAGTAAACTTTTTTATAAAAGTTCTTGCAATGTTGTTGTTAAATTTCCTGTTTTGATTAAACTTTACTTCAATCATGAACCATATATCGGTGGCGATATAGAGGTTTAAAGATAACTTTTAATCAAACTTTATTCTACCCAACGGTTGTTAAAAAATAAAGTTATCCAAAATAGATCTGTTTGCTATATGCGAGCAGATCTATTTTGTTTTTAGTATATCAGTTGCTTCCACAGTACACAGCTTGGAAAAACAACTTGAAACAAAAAGAAAGGATGCCCTTCATCCAACGATAAAAGGACTTTCTTCAAGTACTGGTAACAGAACCTTAATCTTCGCTATTCCACGGAAATCAAAACAGCTTTTTTACTTTTGAGAATTTCGTACTTAAAAAAATATTCTTTGTTTTCTTCAAAAGTAAAATCGTCAGTAGAGGAAATGACTATTTCGGTGGTTTTTCCTCCTAAATTTTCTATGACGATTGAATTCTTATTTACTTCATTAACAGTTGCAATCTCTGCAACTATAGTATTGCCACAACCAAACAAGAAAATCGCGGAAATAATTAATAACAGTATTTTTTTCAAAAATTTCACCTCTAATACAATATAATTGTACATTGAATTATCCTTAAAATAAAAGATAATCAACATGCCTATTAAAATAAGCTCTAATCTTTATTTTTGTACGACTTTATTTTCTGTCTTCATTTGCGTGGTTTTGAAATAAAATTATGTTTTTATGTCAAAAAGAGCTAGAACATCTAAAATTGAAAAATGGATTAAAAAAGGTCGAGGCTCAGGTATTGGAGCTGATTATAAGCCATGGTTAAACATTCACGACGTTTCCTCATTAGGAAGGTTCACCTGTCTTAGAGGAATTAAAACAAAACGAAAGCACGAATTCTTGTAAGATTTGGAACAAAACTATCTTTGTTTAAATGAATATTCTGATTTTTTAACGATAGATAAAGGGTTAGTAGAGCTTGCATGAACAGTAAAAATGAAGGACGAGCTTTTAAAAGAGCGAGTTCTTGAAAAGTTTGAGATTGAGCGAGTGTATGGGGGGAGACTGGGGTAGTATGGCTAACTATTTAATTAAATTCTTTGTGGGAAATGGTTTTGAATCTGATTAAAAGACAGGTATAGGAAAATATTTGAGGGAAGAAAATATAGAGTAGAGGCTGGCTGCTACTCTATATTTATTCTATTGAATTTGCAATTTTTAAGAGCAATTCAGTAGCTTGTTGAGAAACTCTTTGGTCAAATGATAGAATGTATTGCCATTCATTTTTTTCGAAAATAAGGATATTAAACCCTTGAATTTTTGTACTGTAAATAGCATTACTGCCATTATTTAATTTTAAGTTTTGAGTGACATGGGTATCGTTTGTAGGAATCTTATGTTTTATTGGTCTAATCTCGATTTTATAATGGTTCTTGGGCGAATCTTGGTTTATATATTTAATTTCAAGATAGGTATTTTCGTCTGAACTAATAAATCTACCGAAACTATGTGTAAATTCTAATGCTGGAACTTCTGTGGGGAGAGCAATGGTTTGTTGAAAGTATGTTTCGGCATCAGCGATAGCTTTATCGACTTCTTTGTACCCTATGTCCAGAAAGCTTTTCTCGAAGCTGTCTTCATTCACAGGTGAAGAATTAATAAAAAAAATAAATAAGAGGCAAACAGAAAATAACAATAGTACGATTTTTTTTATTTTAAACATCTCCTTCAAAATTAGAGGATTTTTGAAAAAATACAGAATCTATCTTGTAAAACTATTAAATATTTGGAGGAGTAGGATAAAAAAATATTGAAATTTTTAACTTTATCTCTATTTGTTATTTGTAGTTCCACTGCTAATTTACTAGAAGCCGATGCATATTTCGCATACGCTGGTACACCTCGATGTGCTGACGCTAAATTACAATATGGTCAAGCTATGTATGCTTCCTCTGGTTCTGTATATTTCACACAAGGAGAAACGATATATTATTCAAGGGAAAATGATAAACCGGGAATAATGCATGTAGCCTTTTACATTTCTAAAGGTGGTGTATAAGTTGGTGAGATATAATTTACTGCTAGAGAAGGGGTAGACTATGGCTTTTATCCTGTAAAAGAAAGTGGTTATTATTATTTAACAGGCGCGTGTGAAGGTGGAGGCACCATTCAACTTTACTGATTGTGTAAAAAGCTTAATAAAGCTGTTGTTTTTAAAGCCCATAAAATTTCCTTTAAGGGCTTTTTTATATTTATATATTTTATGCCGATCTAATGCCTAAAAATGAAAGAAATATTTTAAACACGTTGGATACTCAGCTGATACAATTAACGATTCGGTTGCACTTTTAGTCAAACTTTATTCCAAACCAACACTTTATTGTTGATTTGAAAGAAAGATGTACCGTTTTACCCCTTTCGATTATAGTAATCTAAAGGGGTGTTTTTATGTCGGAAAGAACAAGAACATTTGAGGATACAAGGACGAAATTGATGCTGGATTTACAAAGAATTGAGAAGGATGAGTATCAGTTACGCGAAGGTGAGCAGTATCAAGATTTCTTATCTTTGTTGCTTCAATATATCGGCGATCCTCAGCCAGAATTACGGGATAACCTGATTTATCCAATGTTTTATATGTGGATTAAGGAAGAGAATGGGTTCATAGGAGGCTTAACTAATTTGTATCCAAACAGCCCACTAGTACCACTAAACAATATAAACCTTATGAATAAACAACTAAACATATATGCTGTGGTTATTATAATTTTTTTATAACTAAAAAGAATATAGTTGTAGCTACAATTGTAGCAATAACTATATTCCTTTTTAACAATCAATCGAATCAAAAGAAACGTATCTATTAAATAAAAAAACATAAGATGTTTCTTTAAAGGTTCTATCAAGTTTATTCTGTATTTGTCACCATTATTATCTAATATCCTCATATTTAACAATGTATTAGGTTCTTGACAAAGTGTAGCAATATATTATTCAACTTTTTTAAAAACTATCTTTCTTCAAAGTACTTAGGTGTTATTTTTATGGATTACAAGCGCCACCTATAACTTTCCAAATACCCGTTTCAGTTCTATGTGGTTCAAGATTCCATGGAGTTTTTAATGCTCCTGCAGCTAATACATGGCAATGATATTGAGCTGATAATGAACCACCATTTTTCCATCTAGAATCCGATTTGTATTTAGCCTCTAATAAAGAAAAAGAATGAAACGCTCTAGCCATTAAGACATTTCCAGAAACACTAGTTAATGATGATTTGGGTGTAATTGACAAGGATACTACACCATTTCTAGTTCTCCATTCTACTTTACTAAAATATTCATCATACGTAAGATATAGTGCTTCTTGTATACCAATTGATTGTTCTTCTAACATTAAAGTTTCTGAACCAACAGCATAGAAATCTTTGTAATAATCAATTTAATCTTGTGTCGTATAATCAAGGATAATTTTGTCAAAATTTATATTTTATAGATCTGATAAGTTTGTTACAGGATAAGGTGAATCTGCGACTGTTGCACTTACATTTGTATTCCCTAATAAAGATAAACTTAAAACACTTGCTAAAATAAATGTACTTTTAATTTTCATCATTTCTATCTCCCTTGTTTTTGTATATAAAATTAAATATTAATATTAGGCAACCTAACACAATATTTATGAGGATTAAGATTAAGTGACTACTATTGCCATTTGAATTTGTAAAGTCTATATAAACTGCTTCTTTCCAGTAAACAAATACCGATAAGTATATACAAACTAGCGAATTTATTAAGCTTAATATAGCTTGATATGAATTGATTTTTTCTTTTTTTCTTTTTATCTGAAATAAAATAAGAATAAAATTTAATAGAAGTGATACTAGGCAAGTTACATAGATTCTATTAAAAGTATTTTCTACTAAATGTTTTACCTCGCTATCACTAGTAGCCAAAACATTTCCACTTGCGATAAGAAAAAAGAATCCTACTAAAGTGGCTAAACCTAAAATTTTTTTTACTCGTACTGAACTCATTACTCATTCACTCCCTCTAAAAAATTTATTTTCCAAAACAATTTGATATTTTGGTTTCACTCCACGATTAATAACAAGCAAGCTAATGCCAAAAAGACATACAAGTTTGAAAATTAATAAAAATAAAAAATGCAACACACCCAAAAGGGTGCATTGCATAGTAATCTATTACTGGCAATCAACTCCCTACGTTGGTATTATCCAAATCAGGTTAAGGGTTAAAGCTACATTTTGCTTACTCTCAGCCTGCATGTGCAAGCTCCCCTGTTGTTTAATTAAAATACAACTTCAATTATTTCTAAATATAGGTTAACATAAACAATTAGGAAAAGAAAGTAAAAACACCAAAAGGTGGATGTAATAAAAATTAATGCCTTGTTTCCAAACGTAATCGAAGAAACAGATGTGCATCGTTTCGATAGCCAAACCCATATCTTTTATCCGTTTAATTTTATTGTTAGTGCCTTCCATAACCTTATTGGAAAATGGAGACAGAATGGTTTCAAGCACCTCTTTTTCCCATGCAATTGTAGCTTTGAAATAAAGTCGTACCGTTTTCCTCCTTTAGATAAGATTGTCTAAAGGGGGTGTTTTTCTGTCTGAAAAAGCAAGAATATCCGAAATTGAACAGTGCATTAAACAAGGCCGAGACTGAGATTTAGGAGTAAAATATAGCAAAGGATTTAAGGTAAGAGTCGTTCAAGAATATTTAGAGGGAGAGTAAGGTTAGCCATTATTATCGAAAAAATATGAGGTGTCATCTTCAATGCCAATCAAACAATGGGAAAGGGCTGATAAATCTTTTGGTAGAAAAGATTTATGCCAAAAAATGAAGGCGCAAGAATATTCTGTTCAATTCAAATTGAATGTATTACACTTTATGAAACAGACAGGTGCTTCTTATCAAGATACAGCAATTGAATTTAACTTGATTCAGTAGATAGTTAATATAGAAGAGTATATTTGAATATCTTAAATAAGGAACTAATAAAGTTTATAAATTTTTACGAGTAAGGGAGGGAAATGTAATTGATGAAGCAGGCAAAGGTTTTAATTATTGAGGATGAAAAAGATATTGCTCGCATCGTAAGGGATTACCTTAGTGTAAATAATTTTGAAGTGATGATTGCAGAAACAGGTCAGGAAGGTATACATATTGTTGAAACAGCTAATCCAAATTTTATTATCCTTGATCTAACGCTTCCAGATTACGATGGAATCGAACTTTGTCGTCAAATTCGTGAGAAGAGTAATATACCCATTCTTATATTAAGTGCAAGAGGCAGCGATACGGATAAAGTAATTGGATTAGGATTTGGCGCGGATGATTATATGACAAAGCCATTCTCTGTAAGTGAACTGGTAGCAAGAATAAATGCACATTTACGTAAGCATGAGCGAATGTTGAACCATCAAACAAATGATGAGATTCTTCGTTTTGGGAAAATAGAGATAAACAAAAAAGCGTATAAAGTAACAATAGATAATGAAAGTATTTCCTTATCGGCTAAGGAATTTGACTTGTTATATTTTTTATCAAAACATAGCAATCAAGTTTTCTCTAAAAGACAGTTATTGGATGCGATATGGGGAATATGGGGACGAGAATACAATTACTGTTTATATTAGAAGACTACGAGAAAAATTAGAAGCCAATCCATCTAGCCCAGTTTATATACAAACGGTTTGGGGGATTGGATATAAATTTAGTGTAAATAATGAATAAATAGGAGAAGCATATGTATTTGAATGAGTGGATGAAAAAATGGCTTATGGCAATCCTTTTCTGCCTATTTCTAATTGTAGGATGTGGGATATACTTATTTGTCGATGGTTTAAACAAAGATAAAGAGGCTGAGGCTCCCTATGTTATTAATCCAGTCCGAGTAAAAGTTAACGACTTATTACTTTATATAGAGCAGCATTACCATGATCTTGAGCATGATTCGAATGTGCGTAATGCCCTTCAGACGATGAGCATTAATCAAGGAATAGATATACTCATCTCTCGGTTAGACGGAAAAGTCAGCTTCAATTCCTCGCAGGATTCTTCTGCCCCATACATTGATATAAGAAATGATCTTCATTATGATTTATATACTGCAAAAGTTGAAGCGGATATGTTTAACATAGCGTTTCCTGTCATGGACGAGGAAACACAAACTCAAGTTGGAAATGTTATTTTTACAATAGATAAAAATAGTGTTCTTACTGATTCATCACATCTTTCTACCAATTATTCAATTATGATTGTCATGATCTTGTTAACCATTATTCTAATAGGCCTACTATGTATGATGAGTTATAAATGTAGGGTGGATATCATTCATCCAATACAGAAACTAAAAAAGAGTACAGAGGAAATATTAAAAGGGAATTATGAACAACCGACAGCATATATGAAAAACGATGAAATAGGAGAAGTATACGCGGTATTTGAACAAATGAGAATTGAAATTATGGAACTTAGTATTCAACGTGATGAGCAAGAGAAAAATCACAAAAAGCTAATTTCTAGCATTTTGCACGACATAAAAACGCCTCTTACTACAAAGTAGCACGTATGGTATTTATAAATCGATTGGAATGACTTCTAATAAAATTAGGTGGTCCATTACATTGGGCATTGCCATTCTTTCAGCATTTGGTGCACTACTAGGAATGCTTGTAGGGGTAAAGCTACTACCACTTGTTTTGGAGAATATATTATCCCAGTATGGATTAATCAAATTACCGCTTGTTGTGAACTGGGGTATGAGTATAGGCGTAACATGTTTTAGCATAATTGCTGCTTGTCTTGGCTGTTGGTTATCGACAAGAGTTATTTCGAAAACATCGCCTCGAATATTAATTATTGAATAATGAAAAGGTAATCTTAAAAATTATCTTTGTAGATATACTAATCATTTATAATAGGTCTGGCTATTTTAATCGAATATCTAATTACAAATTAAGAATCCATTTTGATCAATCTTTTTTCAAAATGGATTCCTTTTGATTACCATAGAATGCAGATTTAAAATAAAGTCGCGATGTTTTGAATAAAGTTATGATGTTTATAAAAATGTTGCGATGCTATTGCCTTAGATTATTTTTCTAAGGCTTTTCTACAAAAGTTTTAAAGCTGCAATTCACAAGATAAATTCCAGTTAAAATAAATACACCACCAGCTATTAATGAATAAGAAATAGGTTCATCTAGCAATATACTCCCAGTTAAGACACCAAACAAGGGGGCTAAAAATAAATAGGAACTAGTTTTCCCTGGTTCGCCATTTTGTAAAAGGAAATACCAAACTGCAAATTGGACAATAGACGACATAATACTTAACCATAAAAGAATAAATATAGAATTTATATTAACTATAAAATAAGAATTTTCTAGCACTAAACTTAATAATAGCAGCAAGGTTCCACCAAATAGCATTTGATAAGCTGAAAGTGACCAAGTATCAAAATTCATCCCCCATTTGTTAACTAACAACGTTGAAACTGCCCAAAAAACCGCAGAAAAAGCACCAAACACAATCCCAATTTTAAAATCATTAATGCCTCCTAATGTGATACCCACACCTAAAAAGCCTAGTGCGACCCCGCTCCATTGATACCATTTATATTTGATACCTAAAAATAAAGTGCCAAAAATAATGACTAATAAGGGATTCATAAAAGTTAATATTGAAGATTCACTTGCCGGTATAGTTCGCAGACTTATAAATATACATCCCATTACCCCTGCTGTTTGCAGAGTTCCTATAATTGCTACTCGCCCCCAATTTTTCAGACCACTAGGCTGTTTTCTTTTTAGTAGCTTTACAATTACAGTCATGATGATTCCTGCTAGTAAAAAGCGTAATCCAGCCAACAATAGGGGAGAAGAATAGTTTAATCCAATTTTCCCTACAGCAAAAGATGATCCCATTAAAAATGTAGTCAAAATAATTAAAATGAAAAAATTGTACTTATTCATTTGTTGTGCTCCCTTGGATTGTATTTGAGTTCCATAAGTATTATTATAAGAACAAAATCATACGATGCTTATCGAAGTATGGATTACAGAGGTGGAAAAATGAGTGTCAATCCAAAAATCGTAGAATTAACCGCTCTTCTTTTAGAAGAATCAAGATCAACTATTTTAGTAGCGTTAATGGATGGAAAGTTTCACACTGCAAGTGAATTAGCATATATGGCCAATATTAAGCCTCAAACTGCTAGTTTTCATCTTGCAAAGCTTGCAGAAAATAATTTTGTAATTAGTGAAAAACATGGACGTTTTCGATATTACCGTTTAGCAAATGAAGAAGTTGCTAATACGCTAGAGATATTAATGTCTATTTCTTCTCCACCAGAAGTTCGTTCATTAAGGCAATCGAGCCAACTAAAAAGATTAAAAAATGCAAGAACTTGTTATGATCACCTAGCAGGAAGTTTAGGTGTTCAATTAACAAATATTATGCAAGAATCAGGCTATCTAAAAATGAATAACGGACAGTTTACGATTACAGCAAAAGGAGAAAATTTTTTTGAGAAATTAGGAATAGATTTAGTCAATGTATCTAAAAAGCGCCGTTCCTTTTCCCATGCCTGTCTTGATTGGAGTGAACGTACTCATCATTTAGGAGGTGCGTTAGGAAACTGTTTATTTGAAAGATACCTTGAATTAGGGTGGATTGAAACTAAAGGCAAAACTCGTGAAATTGTTATCACAGCCCTTGGAAAATCAGGTTTTAAAGACTTTTTTGGTCTAGAGAACTTAATGTAGAATGATTTTTTTACATGAACGCTTTTTATATTAATTCCTCTATAAAATCAACGCTGGCAGCATGTTTTTCATCAAATTTTATTTTAAATCAGCATTTAAACTAGCTATTTGAATGTTAGTGTAATTCATATCCGTTCGCTTATAATTAAAATAAGTGAACGGGTTTTTTGTGTTAGAGGGGTTTTAGACTTGTATTCAGCAGAATTTGTTATCACATTTTCCCGTCTATCCTTACTAGGAACAAATTTTAGAAGCAAAGAGGAGAGTCCATATGGAAGTAGTATATTTTGCGGGTGGCTGTTTATGGGGAGTTCAAGCTTTTATCAAAACGTTACCAGGTGTTAAATTTACGGAAGCAGGAAGAGCGAATGGAACAAGTCATACACTTGAGGGTGATTATGATGGGTACGCCGAATGTGTAAAAACAGGATTTGATCCGACAGTTGTAACAATCAAGGAATTAATGGGCTATTTCTTTGAAATCATTGATCCATACAGTTTGAATAAACAAGGTCAGGATGTTGGTGAGAAATACAGAACAGGCGTATATAGTGACAAGCCTGAACATTTAAAAGAGGCAAAGGCATTTCTTAGTGTGAGAGACGATTATGAACGTATCGTTGTTGAAGTATTACCTCTTACAAACTACATAAGAAGTGCAGAAGAACATCAAGATAGGTTAGCTAGATGTCCAAATGATTATTGTCATATTCCAGAGGAACTATTAAGTAAGTATAAGTAAGGGATATTGATTAGAAAGTGATTTATGGGAATCTATAAACTAGCAGAGCAGCTTAATAAAAATCTCAAATTTTCCTTGTTTGTTTTAATTAAATAACCCAGTCAACAAGGAGGTATTTATGATTTTATGTGTAATTAAATATAGGGCTATTAATTTTTGATAGCCGAAATTTAAGAAAGGGGTGACATATTGAAAATGATCGAATTTCAAAATAGCATGCCAATGAGAGGAATTGCTTCTTAATTAAAGTTCAATCCTCTCAAAGGCAATGGGAGGAAAAATAAAAGATGATGAATTTAGGAAACATGTTAAAAGGAGTAGTTTCTGATACGGTTGCTCAGAGTCTCGTTCAATTGTGGGAGTGTGAAGAGGGAACTTTGCAGTTGTGGCGTGCAAGTTCAAACTTTGTCTATGCTTTTGAGCGTAATCAAGTTCAATATTTTTTGAGATTAAGTTTTGAGCAGGATAAATCAATTGAACAAATAAAAGCTGAGTTAGAGTTTATGCAATATTTACGATTAAATGGATTTCCTTCAGTAACACCAATTCAATCAAAAAGTGGAGAACTAATTGAAACACTAAAAACACCAGAAGGAACGTTTATTGCTGTTGTTTTTAGTGCAGCAAGCGGGATCAATTTGGATGCCGAGACAATTACTGCAAAACAGATGGAGCAATGGGGTGAATCACTTGCCTCACTTCATTTTTTATCAAAAAATTTTGAGCCAGTGTCTGAAAGAAGAAAGAGTTGGTTGGATACAGTACAATTCATGGAAAGTGTATTTAAAAAATATCCAGAAGAACAACTAGCCCTTCAAGAGCTAACTAGGGTAACGAATTGGCTGCAATCATTACCTACTAACAAAGATGTGTTCGGATTGATACACTATGATTTTCAATTGGATAATATCTTCTTTGAAGAGGATAAGGACTATACTTTCAATATAATCGACTTTGATGATGCAATATATCACTGGTATGCACTTGATATTGTAACAGCACTTGATGATTTTATTGACGATGACAGTCCTCATTCAAAATTACTGATTCAATCTTTCTTAAACGGCTATCGTTCTAAAATGGATTTAGAAAATGATGTAGTGGCTCAATTTTCACAGTTTCGAAGATATGCAAACTTATATAAGCTCTCCAGAATATTAAAGTCTTTGGATTATGATGAAATAAATGAAGCCCCATCTTGGTTTGTTGGATTAAGGGATAAATTAGTTCATGTTGCAGATGAATTAAGACAAAACTTTCAAACACTATAAAAAGTTTGGTTAAAATCATCTTACCTCTATAAATCTTAGAGGTGAGATGATTTTTTTGTTGGATATATACGTTAATATCAAGATAAAGGTTATGAAGAAATATACTTAGATTCACAAAGCATTTTAGTTCAATAGAGATTGTGTATAGCAATATTTTTTTCTGAAAAATGAAAAGTTCCATATTTGGGTATTTTTAAAAAATCAGAAAACTGGTATAGTATGTATAACTAATTAAAGAAAGAGAGTGATAGATGATGACAGTCTGCATCAATATTACCAATACAAGCAAAAAAAGAGCGGAAGTAGAATGGAGTGTCACCTTTATCGCTTGATATGATGTACAGAAGTTTGCTTCCGCATGAATGAGCGGAGGATAAAAATTGAATTTTTTAAAACAGAATACTTTTTACGTTTTTTTATGGATTATCATTAGTCAATTTGTTTCTTTATTGGGGTCGTCGATGACTCGATTTGTGTTAGGTATTTGGATCTATCAATCTACAGGTCAAGTGCTTAGCTTTGCAATGGTTATGGTTGCAAGTTATTTACCGAGTGTGGTGGTGTCACCGTTTGTTGGCAATTACATTGATCGTAAAGGGCCTAGATTAGCTTTAGCTGTTGGTGGAATTTTAGGAACTGGCGTACTCGCGTTTGGGACAGTCGCTGCAATGGCTGACCATCTCACGGTATTTGTTATTTTCCTTCTGACAATAACATTATCTGTTGTAAGTGCGTTAGAAATGCCTGCCTTGCAAGCGTTAACGCCGCTACTTGTTTCGGAAGAACGCTTATCACAGGCAAATGGAATGCTTGCATCTGCAACCTCAACAACGAATATTGTTGGTCCTATACTTGCTGGTGCACTTTATGGATTTGGACAAATCAGCTGGATTATAGGAATTAATTTTGTCACCTACTTGCTTGCATTAATAGTTATTCTTATTTTGTGGAAAAGTGTGGATACAAAAAAAGAGAACGACAATAAAAAACAACAGTACAGCTTTTGGCAAGATATGCTCAATGGATTCCATTACACATATAATAATAGAGCATTGTTTGCCATGATTATGTTCCATACTTGGCTTAATGTCGCGTTAGGGGTAAATAGTGTCATTCGCCAACCTTATATTTTAGACTTTGGTTCAGAAGAGCAGTTTGGACTTGTGACTTCTTTATTTGGTGTTGGCATGGTACTTGGCAGTATTGCTATGTCTACCTTGAAAGTAAACAGCAATATGATTAGATATATCCTACTATCTTCACTAGGGATGGGACTTGCTGTACTTCTAACAGGGCTAACAGAGAGTATTTGGTTAATTGGCTGTATATGGATTATGATGGGGTTTTTATTACCCATTACAAATACATTAAGCATTACGCTTATTCAGCGCAATACAGATGCTGCATATCTAGGAAGAGTATTTTCAATTTCTAGGATGCTTTCATGGGGGACGCTTCCACTAGCTTATGTCATTGGAGGAGTAATGGGAGATTGGCTAGTGAGTCACCGAGTTACATTTATGTTTTTGAACCCGTATGGATTTTTACTTGTAGTGGCGGGGGCATCAATTTCGATTATAGTTGCTTATTACGCCTCTTTTAGCAACATGAAAAAGCTAGAAGAAACAAAAGAAAATATAACTTCGTAAATGACGCTTTAAAATATAAACGATGTTTGGTTCGTATATAGAGAGATTTTGGATATATATAGAAATTTAAATGCGTATACAGGTGACATAAGTGAGATAGCTTATGTTGGTGTCCTTAATGGTTAAAAACAGTAATGTTGCACAGTGCCTCCAATCATATTGGGGGCATTTTTTATTTCTATAGGAGAGTGAATAAATTGCTATTAGAAAAGGATTACACAAATTTGTTTGAAGATGTCCATACCCATGTAAAAGAAAGTGCTGAAAAGCTGGGGTGTAGCGGTGCTGCACTATTTATTATTCATAATGACAAAGTAGTAACAGAGTCTTATTTTGGTAAACAGTCAAATGTTATACATGCCCGAGATGTGAAAGCAGATACTCAATTCCACATAGCCTCTGTAAGAAAGGCTTATATCGGTTTTGCTGCTGCGTACGCTATATACAATGGCTATTTTTCCATTGATGCTCCGATTCAACAGTTTGTTGAAGAATCTCATTTATCTGCATATGAGGGTGTGACCATTCGTCACTTATTAACGCATACACATGGTCTTAAAATAGCTGATGGTAAACTGGTAAATGAATATAAATATGGTGAATCATGGGTATATAGAGGTCCAAGTATTGAGCTATTGACAATGATTATTCAAAAAACAACGGGACAGTCTGTTGCGGATATTGTAAAAGAGCAGCTTATTGAGCCAATCGGCCTTCAATCTACTGAATGGGTTAAGATGAGCCAGCCTCATTCAAAAATGACCGATACTATTCGTAATGCAAATGATTTCTTTTGGACTGAGACAGATGTAGTAAATGGCTCCGGAATGAACATGTACGTGTCTGCACAAGAACTTGCTTTATTCGGTTACATTCATTTAACACAAGGGGAATGGGGAGGAAAACAGCTTATTCCTAGAGAAATCATTCAAATGGCAACGTCTATTCAGACTCCTAACCCGGAACTTCCTATTCATAAGAATGGATTTTTATGGTTTGTAAAAGATACAAACTATCCCTTTAACCAAATAGGAGATACCGTTCCAAAGGGCTCTTATCAATTGCTTGGTTACACAAATGTAGCTCTACTTGTCATTCCAGAGCAAAACATAGTGGCAGTAAGAATGTTTAACTTCTATGGTTCACCTGAAGGATATGATTATCTCAACGATATTCGCTCTTTTGGGGATATTGTTTATAAATGTGCTATAAAATCAGCAGCACAATAATTACTTATTTTGTAAAATATGATAAGGTGTACTTAAACTAACGAAGCGGTTTTCCTGAAGAAGGAGCATATATACGTGAAAGGGGTGAGTTCAATGGACAATAGTAATTTTAGAGGTAAATGGAATGATTAATAAGTGAGGTATCATGAATGACAAAAATAATAATGGAAGATCGCATAGTAAATAACATACCGATTTTAAGTGTTTATCAAAGTGAATTAAAGAAATGCCCATTAATCTTTTATCTTCATGGATATGGGGGAGACCGTGAGCAAGCGCTAGATTTTGGCTATATGCATATCACGCATTATTCTATACCAACAAATTCTTTAAAAGGGCTTATAATTGCAACATTTTTGATGAGGTAGGATACTAATAAAGTAATATAAACAAGGAGAGTTACTATGACCTTAAACATAGATTCATTTCCTGTACTTGAAACTGAAAGATTAGTATTAAGAGAAATTAAAAAAGAGGATGCGAGCAGCATTTTGAATTATCTGTCTGATGCAGAAGTAATGAAGTATTATGGATTAGAGCCTTTTAACTCATTAAACGATGCTTTGGATGAAATTTCATGGTACCAATCAATATACAATAACAAAACAGGTATTAGATGGGGAATTACTTTAAAAGAGCAAGGAATTGTTATTGGTAGTTGTGGTTTTCACAATATGGTCTCTCAGCATTTTCGTACTGAGATAGGCTTCGAGTTGAGTAAAGAGCAGTGGGGAAAAGGCATAGCTGCTGAGGCTGTGGGAGCTATAATAAATTACGGATTTGAACATCTGCATTTTCAACGGATAGAAGCATTAATCGAGCCACCGAACCGATCATCGCAAAAGCTAGTAGAAAAAATAGGTTTTGTCAGAGAAGGATTACTAAGAAATTATGAGTTTACAGGTGGCAAATTTGATGATTTGTATATGTATTCTTTGTTGAAGCAAGACCTTGATATAAAATATTAGGACTCTACTTAGAATAGCAAGTAGAGCTTCTTTGTAACGCATCCCATATCCTGCGGGTTCTCTGCTATCCCGCAGGTATTTTGCGTTTTTCGCTAGTAAATAATATTTGTGTGATCTGGTTGGTTTTCTATTCATACTGAATACTTACTCTAAAGCTGTTGCATAAGCAATACACCGCTCCGCATATTCCAACATATATTTTTGCTCTGGCATCTGAACGAACAAATTCGATTTGGGTAGCAGTTATTATTCACCGTTTAACTAATGGAATTATGGTTTTACTGACAATCTTAGGATAGGGGTAGTTGAAACAGCCTCGCTAAAAGTATCATGATTTTATCGAAGGTAGAAAATAATTAATCTTTGCAAAGTAAGAACAAAAGAAGCCAATACTAAAAAATAAACTGTACCTTTTATCAAGGATACAGTTTATTTTAAAACAGCGGTTTTTTGTTATGTTGTTTATCCCATATTCACGGATTTTTGTATCAAAAGCGAAGCGTCAGATTATCTGTACATGGTGCTTACCTCAAGGTTTGAGAAAAACAAGAAGATAGGTGTGCTAATGAGCTGTCAGGTTCAGCTTACACTGTATATTCAATCTTAATCTTCATTATTTTTTTCAGGAGTTAATGCACTGATTAGTCCAATAATGTTTGGCGGGATGCTGGCAATCAAAAACCACCAGTTGCCAGTAACAATGGACAAGACAGTAAATGTAATAAGTGACACTGCCACAATAGAAATACCAAATTTAACTCTGGAGGGCTTCAAAGGCTTTGTCATATTCATATTGATAGACAAAATCATGCCTGTAATTCCCCAGCTTGCCAAATGAACAGTCAAAATGATTGCCAGAACCATTGCTGCGCCTATTTCAACTCCAAATATTACTAAAGAAAATAAAATATAGATTGAAGCGAGCGTGATGAACCAAGAAATGGAGCGAGATTTTTGCCAAATATGTTCATATAATTCATCCAAGCCGCGCTGCTTTTTTACGATACGTCGGCTAAACCACCAGCTTAATATAGCAAGTGCCGCTCCTCCATATAATCCAATTGCCCCCCAAATTTGTGTGCTCATTATTCCTCTCCCCTTTCTTCCAATATAAAGACCTCTTCGATTATGCAATTGAATACTTTCGAAATGTTGTATGCCAGTTCGAGTGATGGATTATATTTTCCAGATTCGATGGCAATGATTGATTGTCTTGAGACACCTACTTGTATTGCTAGCTCCTCTTGAGTCATCTTTGCAGCTTTACGTAGAGCTTTGATTCGATTTCTAATGGCTTCCTCACCTCGATTTTGTAAAGTTAGCTTTACAATTAGTTGTAAGTAAAGTTTACTTTACATTTTATTTAATGTCAAGAGTGCTTTACATTTATTTGTTCTTGTTGATTTTCTACTCATGTTTTGAGAAAGTTTTACTTATCGACAATCAAACCGACTAGTATAAGCATAAAAAGTCGGGTAGAAGGCGATGTTACTTGATATGTTATAGATGAAAGGAAGGTGAGTGCTGGATATGCTAAAAGAAATGAATGAGGCTTTAAACTATATTGAGGGAAATTTAGAAAACCAGATTGACTTAGCAGAAGTAGCAAAAAGGGCTTATTGTTCTGAATATCATTTTAAGCGATTATTTTCGCTGCTCTCAGGTATAACGATATCGGAGTATATTCGTAGAAGAAGGTTAACGCTAGCAGCTTTAGAACTGAAGGAGCAGCATGTGAAAGTGATTGATATCGCAATGAAATATGGCTATCAATCTCCTGATGCTTTTTCTAGAGCATTTCAGAATTTTCACGGTGTCACACCAACTTTAGCTAAAAAGCCAGAGCAGAGCTTGAAGGTATATCCACGAATGTCCTTTCAATTAACTATTCGAGGAGGCGTTGAAATGAAGTATCGCATTGTTGAGAGGGAGCCATTTCAAGTTGTAGGAGTGAAGTATGAGGTTGAGATGGTCAATGAAATCCTTTCACCAACCTATGAAGATATGATAGCAAATGTTGGTGAGAGTGGATTGAATGAACTGGCGACTATTTCTAAGGGAGAGCCTCATGGTGTTGTACATGTATCAGCCAATTATTCGGAAAGTATAGAAGGAAAGGCAACTTTTGAGCAGTATATAGGAGCTGTTACAACAGAAGAAATAGAGAAATATGAAACATTAAAAATTCCTTCTCTATTATGGGCGGTGTTTGAAGTAGATGGGGATTGGACACAAGTTGAGGAACAATGGCAGCGGATTTATTCAGAGTGGTTGCCTTTATCCTCTTATGAATTAGCGGAAGGTCCCGAAATATTAGCTAGTAAAGAGCAGAAAAGTGAGATTTGGATAGCGATTAAGAAAAAAGGTTAGTATGCTGTTGGCAAGATAACTGAGAGCAGAAGAAATTTGTTCTGCTCTTTTTAATCAATTACGTCTACGCATAATTTATTTCTTACTTCAATTGAAAGGTTATGTGTGTTTGTAAAGATGGATAAGGTATTTTAGAGGATAAAATATTTTTTAGAGAATCTTATCAAGGAATACGTCTCCTAAATAGTTTGCTTTTTGAAATTCTCCTTCATTATAATGAAAATGATAATCAATATCAATTTAGTGTTTGGAAGGATAGAAAAAGATGCCTATCGAAAATAGCTTACTCTCCCATACTTTTTATCAGCCTATACAAATAATTCATTTAGAAGATATGTTAGATACCTATAAACATTCATCCTCATTACCATGTATCATTATCGTTTATGATGGTAGTATTAGCTATACTCTTCATAATCAGCAAATTGAACTTCATCCTAGAACCATAATGTTTTGGGATAATGTCAGTAATTTCTATATTCCCAATAATAGTGGTGTGAGTGGAATAGTCATCGAGTATCGCCCGTTTAGAGTAAGAGCATCCAGCTTATTTCAAGAAGTCACCATGATTCGAGGCTGTTCTCATAAGATTATGAGTCTGGCATTGGCAATAGAGAAGGAAGCAAGGGCTATTAAAAAAACTCATCCATTCCGCTTACAGAAATTATTTGCTGATTTGTTAGAGGCCCTTTATACGGAATTAAGTGAATCTATACAGCAAAAAGAAGAATCCTGGATTGAAATCGCACTAGAATATGTTCATTTACATTTCCATGAGGAATTGACTCGTGAACAAATGGCAGAAAAGGCTCAAGTGAGTCCAGAACATTTTTCACGCACATTTCTTAAGCACACGGGCCATTCATTTACTAAATACTTAACTTTACTAAGAGTCCGTGAATCACAAAAGAAGCTATTGTATGAAATGCCGAAATTAGATGACCTTGCGCGAGATGTTGGCTATCGAGAAGGTACCTATTTAAGTCGGAAATTTAAACAATTTGTTGGGATATCGCCTTCAGTCTATAATCAAAAGCCAAAACGTGTTATTGCTCTAAATACAAATCATACAGCATGTTTATTAGCTCTTGGAATTATACCTGAATTAGGTGTATTTTCACCATATATTGAGAGTTTAAAGTCAGTTCCATCTGCACATAAATTAAAAGGCTATGAGCATGATGTTGCCACAAATTATGAGGAAATTATAGCGGCATGTCCAGATGTCATTATTAACTATAGTGGTGAAAGAGAGAAAAAAGCATTACTTTCGTTGGCACCTGTATGCGAGCTTCCATGTATGCAGTTAAGCTGGCGAGAACAGTTTCGCCTTATCGCCAATATTGTTGACAAACAGGAGTTAGTTGGAGAATGGCTATATCAATATAATGAACAGGTAGCACACTGTAATCATATCCTCAACCAACAGCTTGGTAAGAGAGGCACTGCGATTGTCTGGGAAATAGGGAACAATGCAGCCTATTGTTTTGATAGTGGTTATGGTAGAGGAAGTCAAATATTATATGACGATTTAGGGTTTAGTCGTCCGAATTCGATTATTGCTCAAAGTATAAGGGAATCTGGTTTTTTTCCAGTAGAGATTGAAGAGCTTGTTCATTTTCCAGCAGATCATATTTTTATTACTGCTCTTCCTACGCAAGATTTTGGTAAAAAACGTTTTATGCAGATGCTACACTCAGAACAATGGAGATCAATGGAGGCTGTACGCAAGAAACAAGTATATTTTATCAATCAGTATGAGTTATTTTATGGATATGATCCATTATCTACAGCAGCCCAGTTAGAAAAATTGATGAGAGTATTGACATCATAAAAGTACATGGCGGGAGATCACTTTCAGGCATGGACAATTATACTCTGCTCTTCTACAATGAATGAGAATGATTATCATTTATATTGTATGGAGGGATAAGGTTGCTTTTACTAAAAAGAAAAATCATTGCTTCACTTTTTCTGGGATTACTGCTTCTATTAACTGCTTGTGGGAATACGACAACCACTACGAACGAAGAAAGTGAATCGATAAGTACAAAAAAAGTACAGACTATTAATGGGGAAATTGAAATACCCGTAAACCCTAAGCGTATCGTTGCTGAAGAATATATTGCTACTTTAATCGTGTTAAATGTACAGCCTATAGGTGCACCTGGATTAACACTTGAAAATTATTATTTAAAGGATGCTTTAAAAGGGGTTACAAGCATTGGTACTTATGGGAAGCCATCCACAGAAAAAATCATAGGTTTAAAACCAGATTTAATCATCACAGGCAATGGAGATAATTATGAAGCTCTAAGTAAAATTGCCCCAACTGTTGTGATTCCTTATGGTGAATTAAAAAATGCACATGAGGAGCTTACATACTTTGGTCAATTATTGGGCAAGGAACAGGAAGCAAAGGACTGGCTAGCACAGTATGATCAGAAGATTGCTGATGCCAAAGCACAGGTAGATGCGATAATTCCAGCAGATGCAAGCTTTTCAATTATTGAAGATGCAGGTAAAAGTTGGTATGTCTATGGTGATAACTTTGGTCGTGGTGGACAACCAGTTTATCAGGCACTCGGACGAAAGCCACCTGCAAAAATTGCTGATGAAATTATGGAAAAGCAGTGGGCTGAAATTTCCGAAGAGGTGCTGGCCGATTATGCCGGAGACTACATTATTTTGACTTCTGATGAGCGAACAGTCGAAGATTTTAAGAAAGATCCAATATGGGGTAGCTTGCCAGCTGTAAAAAATGATAATCTTTATGTCTGGCCAGAGGAACGTTCATGGTATTATGATCCAACAGCCGTGTTGGCTCAGGTTGAGGAATTAACCAACTGGCTAACAAGTAAAAAATAAGAAGATGCTACTTCCTTGTTGATAAAGCAGGGAAGTATTTTGCATATTATGAATATGAAATGTGGCAGGGAGTGAGCAAGCAATTTATAAAAGCTACCTACTAGTTTTAATTACTAGAAAGGCAGCTTTTTTAAATGTAACTGGTAAAAAAACTATACAAGAGATGCTTTGTTTTCACTTGTTTCATTCTTTACAGTCTGTTCAATGACTAAGCCCTTATGTGAAGAAAATACATATATAATTAGTAGAAGACTAATTGTAATGCAAACCCAATAAGGTGTATCAGGATGTATACGATATAACTCTGTCCCAACAATTGGCGCAACTAATGATCCAATTCCAGTAGCAACAGCTGTTAAACCACCAGCAGTACCTTGATTCTCCTTTCCAGCTGACAAGGAGATGCCAGCTGTATAACCTGACATTAGAAAACCTCCACCAATGCCAAACAACATAAAGGCAATAACAAATCCAGCTAAATGATTCCACTCGATTAATAGGACAAACCCAAGTAGGAGTATTGGCAAGCCGATACGTACCAGACTACGTGGTGAATACTGACGTTTTTGAATAACTGTCATTTGTACAAGTGCCATCATTATACCAACGGCAAACATACCAATACCTACCCAGCTCGCCGTTTCCTTAGAGTTTAATGAAAACCGATCTTGTATAAAAAATCCTGATGTTACTTGAAGCATAACAATCATTGACATGACACTCGCAGCAATAAGTAGGTAGGGACGAAGACCACTAGTTGTTAATTTAATCTTATTGTATTTATTGGCTACTACGGCTGGCTCTGTTTTAGGAATTTGTATGGCTATCAAAATAACAGCGATTAATGCAAGGAGAGCTGTGATAATGACTGGAAAAACTAGACTGATCGTTGATAGAAATGCTCCCAGAGCAGGGCCAATAATAAAGCCAATGCCCGTAGCTGCACCTATCATGGCCATACCTGCTGATCTTTCTTGCACAGATGTGAGATCTGCCATCAATGCCTGTGAGGATGATGAAATCGCTGGGAAAAAGAAGCCAAACATAATCCTTGAGCTAAGTAATAGGATGAACACGACATTGATTGGTAATAAATCCTTCATGCCTATCCACCCTAAAAAGGCGAAAAAGGCTAAACTAAATGAGAAACCAACAAATCCAATCACCATGACCTTTTTCCGACCTAGACGATCACTTTGGGTTCCCCAGAAAGGAGCTGCTAGCAATAATACTAAGGCAGCAATAGAAATAACAATTCCAGCATGCCTTTCCTGAAGCCCTATTTCCCGAATTAAAGGGGCAAGAATTGGGATTATAACTCCGAATCCTATATAACAAATAATCATTGATAAAAAAATAACTTTTCTTGGTTGCAAGTCAATTCCTCCTTTATTGATAATAATTATCAATGCGAATTGTATAGGCTGCTACTCAATAAAGGATTTTTTTAAACGGTGGACGGATTATTTAAATAAACACAAAAAAATTCTCTCAAGGAAGGGCAATAAATCTTGAGAGAATTTTTTATTTTTTTATTAAATCACTAGGGTTATAGCCAAATGTTTTCCGAAATAGTGTGGCAAAATGGCTAAGATTTTGATAACCAACCATTAGCGCTGTTTCGCTGACATTTGCCTTTCCATGCTCTAAAATTTTTCGAGCTTCTAGCATTCGCAAATCTCTAACATAGCCGAATACAGTTGTGCCAAATAATTCTTTAAAGCCATATTTTAATTTATAGTCATTTAAGCCAATCATTTTGGCGAGTGCTAAAATACTGGGAGGTGTTCTCCAACAGTTGTTTAAAATTTCCTTAGCATGATAGAGAGCATGAATATCAGCTTGATTAAGCTTAGTGCCGGCTTTCTTTTTGTTCTCTTCAAGCTCTATTCCGTTTAAATGAAGGGTTAATAATTCAAGTGCTTTCCCCTCTATGTAGAGCTGTTTCAGCATGCCAGTATAAGGGCAATTCTTTATTTGCTCGATTAGTCTATGAATGTGAGAGGGCTCAGATATTTGCTGACAAAAAAATGACTGCTTAAAAAGATGTTTATTTTCTGTTAATAATTGTTTGAAGTGCCTTAAATCTATACGTAATTCCATCATGACTACTTTTTCCTTTGGTGTCAGCTCGGAATATATTTTCGTGTTTTGAGCAAATAGAAAATTGGAGGTGTTGGCTGCTAAGCTAAATTCTTTCCCCATAATCCATCCCCAGATAGAGGATAGAACAATTCGAGATGAGGATAACGAACGTCACAGCTTAAAGAAATAGGTTCATTCGTTTGAGCATGAAACCAATTCATTTCCATCCCTACTCTTAAAAGTTGTCTTTCAATGATGCCCGAGCCATTATGGATAGGTAAACTATAGGCTTTTTGATTGGATGGCAGAATCAACTGTCTACATTCAATTTCGCTATAGAGTGAATCTAAATCATTTGTATTGATGTTTAAATTCAATTTATGAACGCCCCTTAAAGTAATAAGATATGTAAAAAATTCCTTATTATATCTACTATAAGTGAGAACGATTTTAATTGCAAATAAGGATGATCTATAACTTGACATCATAAATGAAAAGCTAAAAAAGGCTTTTGACGAATTAAAGCCCGAGCCATTGTGGAACTATTTTATGTTTGGTATCCTATGTTTTCAACAGCTTCTATACCGATAATCTGTCTAATCGTCTATTTAATATCTTTTAGATTTTTATATTCTCGTTGAAAATTAGTTGTTATCGATGAGCAGTATAAGGATAGCTGATTTATATTAATGATTCGCACATCTAATCTGATTGTTAATCGATAAAAGCTAGATTCAACTATTCGGAAAAGAGGTAGCCTTTTACAATCTCAAAATGATGATTGCATAGGGGAGCGAGTAAAGCTAAAAATATTGCAATATCTTGTTGCTGGAACGAATTGTTTAATACTTGATGAGCTAACGAATCATCTAGACCTTCCTTCTAGAGAGCAATTCGAAGATACACTCAAACAATATCCAGGTACACTCATTGTTGCTTCACATGACTGTTATTTTCGAGAAAGAGTTTGTCATGAAGAATGGCAACTAAAGCAGGGGCAGCTTTCTTTTCCAAAAGCGCAGGAATCGATTAACGAAAAGCATCGATTGTTACTCGAAACGGAGCGGCAATATGTGTTGGGGAAATTAAGCACATTGCCAAAAGATGATCCGAACTATTTAGAGTTAGATAAAAGATTTACAGAGCTGACGAGAGAGATTCAAAGGTTATTGGTATAGAAGATTTATAAAAGGAAGTCGTCTGAAAAGTTATTTTGAGACGATTTCCTTTCAAACAGCACTTATTATAGCTTAATTGATAGCTCAGTACCATCCTGTGCCTTAATATCTACTAACGTCAATCCTTTATAATTTTTCAAATCCTTAATAAGTGGAATCAGTGTTTCCTTTTCCAGTAATGGGAAAGGAAAGTGCTTTTTAGCGTTTTCAGCAGATGCGTCAATCCATTTATTGATTTGTCTAGAGATAAACGCTGAAGATAAAATAGCAACAGCAATTTTCAAAAGCAGATACGGAACAGGGATAATCAATCGAAAGCCTTTTGTTTTCATTTTTATATGCATCATAGGTTAAGCCTTTATTCAATAGTAACTGAAACACTATCTCCGTTTGCTGATCTAATATCAACAATTTGCCCATCTAGTTCATTGTCGATTGCTTCAACAATTAGATTGATATCGATGTCTTTTACATATTTCTCGGATTGGGGAAAGCCTGATGCGATATTGTGTCCTGCTACTAATACGGCTTTGATAAGCTTGATAGGTAAATTAACTTTAACATTATCGTTTTCGGCTGATACCACACGAATTTTTAATGTTTTATCCAAATAGTTAGTCGGCTTTTTTAATAATTTGTTGCTCGTTTCCTCTTTTTCTTGCAAAACTTGAATCAGCTCGGAGCCTTTATCCGCAGTAATTTTACCTTCTTGAACCATTGTTAACACGCGTGTAATTTCCTCTTGCATAATAAATGCCTCCCTATTCATCTTTTAATAATTTAATTGCTTCCTCTGGTGTGATTTCACCATTTTCCAACATCGTCACAACTTTTTTCTCATCTACTTCATTTTTCTTCTTTTGCACATAGCCAAGAGATTCAATAATGTCTGTTAGCTTGCCTCGAACTGTTGGGTAGGAAATGCCTAGCTCCTTTTCGACATCTTTTATATTTCCTCGACAGGCTAAAAATGTTTCCACAAAATGAAGCTGTTCCTTTGATAAGGATGCTAACTTCGATAGTTCAAACTCATTTTCAATTGTTGTGTGACAGTGAGAGCATTGCAATTTTGTAATTTTCAATGTTTCACTACAAACGGGACAATTGGTAATTACTTCATAAGCCATAATAACATCCTTTCTTTTTTACTTGAATTGATTGTATATCTAAGAATATTATTTGTAAATAA
>NZ_PYWN01000015.1 GCF_003049505.1 Metasolibacillus meyeri | reverse complement strand
TTCAGCAAATTCTTTTTGTATCGAAAGCAACGCGACAGATACAGAAAACCCCTTTATGGGTATAAAAGGGATAAATTACTATTTTTACCTAGTGCAGAGTGTGTTCAAACACGTACTGAACCAAGATAAAAGCCCCGGCGGATGTCACGGATTTTGAAGAGGAGCTTTTCGAGCGAGCTCGAAAAAAATCCGGACGCAATTACGCTGAGGCGTAATTGATTACAAAAATTTAACAATGACTTTATATTTAATTCATATAGCTCATATATGCTTATTTTAGGATAGTAAAAAAGGAGCATATAAAATGAGGTATGTCAAAGTGAAAGACAAGCTTATGTTACTAATGCTTGTTTGTGTTGTTTCGAATATTGTAATTGCAATTTTTTGCATGGATTATTTGAGGAAAATGGAATGGCACGCTCAGCAAATATACGAGCAAAAAGTGCAGAGCATGTATGCATTAAAGTCAGCGGAAGCACTGACGGTTGCAGGAAAGAAAGAGGAAGCGCGGGCATTAATAAATGAAGCACCTTATTTAGCGTTTGATTCGAAAATGGATTTCTATTTAAAACAGATGAAGACAAAAATAGACGAAGCTACTGTACAAGAGGTAATTGATTATGTGCTTACTCGTACAGAGCAACAGATTACAAATTATGAAAAAGATATACATAGAGGCTATTTCGTTATTCTATTTATTTCCCTTATGATGGTTGTGCTCGTGCTGATTTTAAGCTTTACTGCAGCAAGCTCTGTGCGTAAGCCGACAAAGCAATTAAAAAGCTTATTAAAGCGTGCAGAGCAAGGAGATTTTACACAAAAAGCGATTTATACATCGCGTGATGAACTTGGCGAATTGCTGCTTTGCTATAATCAAATGGTTGAGGAAGTAAAAGGGTTATTAGCAGTTGTCAATAATAGTGCAAATATTGTAGGAGAAGCAAATGAAAATATTCGTATTAACTCCGAAACGGTGACATTATCTGCACAACAAACAACGAAAAATACAGATGATATTGCGCAAAGTATTATAGAGTCAACAACACATCTAACATCGAATACAGCCATGATTCAAGAAGTCGCAAGCAATATTACAATCGTTACGAATCGCGTACAAACGATGAAGGAAAATATTGTAGAAACCGTAAAGCAAGCAAAGCAAGGTGAACAAGAAATTGCATTGAATATGTCGCAAATGCAAGTAATTGAACAAGCAATGATTGAAGCAGATGCAAAAATGCGCAAGTTAGAGTTACAATCGTTGGAAATTTCAAAAGCTGTCGATATTATTCAAGAAATTGCGAATAATACGAGTTTGCTGGCATTGAATGCGGCAATTGAGGCAGCACATGCTGGCGATGAAGGAAAAGGTTTTTCTGTTGTAGCAAATGAAGTGAAAAAGCTAGCACAGCAATCCCTTAATTCAACCAAAACAATTACGGCAATTGTTAAAACGATACAGCAAGATACACAGGAGGCTGTTGGGATGATGAGCGTCGCGAATGAGGCGGTTCATTCGGGAATTGAAGTAACAACACATACAGCCGATCATTTCCGAGCAATAGCGGCACGCATCGAGCATATCGAGCCACATATTGAAGACGTATCAAGCACAATCGAAAAAATGTCACAATATGCACAAAATGTTGCAGACCAATCAAGGGAGCTAACACAGCTATCAGAGGAAAATAGCGTTCAAGTCGAGCAAATTGTTAAGCAAACAGCACAGCAGCTTGAGATTACGACAAATATGTCTCAGCAAATTAAGCAAATTTCAAAAAATACACGCTCCTTATCACATGCACTCAATAAATTCGTTGTATAATAAAGTGAAGAGTGGGGTTAGATTTCACCAATCGAGCTTTTACAGACAGTTATCGCCTACTTATTGAGGGAGCGATCTTGTATTTGTCGCTTCGCCTGCGATTGCAGCAATCCTTTAATGTAGGATGAATGTACAGCAATGGATTGAGGTGCAACTAAATTGACGAACATCATAGATTTTATTGCAAGGCACGAGCAAAAGGAATTAACGAAATTACAGCGTTCCGTGGAATGTAGCTATTATAAGTTTGGCGAGTTGCAGCAATTCGTTGATGAGCAGCAGCTTCAAATTAAAGACCACACGCTATTTTTAGGCTTTTTACTGTATTTACAGGAGCGCAAAATGGACGCTTTAATGATTTTTAAAGATGTTTTCACAATGCCACGCTACAAATTTGAACATGTGTACCAGATGAAGTGGTGGTCTGTCGTCCAGCTAGGCTTTACCTTTTTAGCGATTTTAAAGGATAATGAACCGGCTGAGTATCAGCGTTTTTTTACAAATGTGGAATAAATTCTTAAAAACGTGGAATAAAACTCGAAAAACATAGAATAAATTGAAAGCAGGCCCGCATTTTCTGAAGCCTGCTTTTATTTTTTAACTGAAAAGATTTGTACTCAATTATTTCATGCCCGAATCATGGATTGTTAAAATGATAGTTGCTCCTTTTTCAGCACCTTGTAAAAGTTTCAATGTCACAGGAGAAGCCAGCAACAAGGCTTTTTTTACTAAATCCCTTGCAACCTCTTCATCGGTAATCTGAAGGTGCTTTAGAAATCATGAAGAAAATACGGCGAAATGTACCGTTTTAATTCATTATGCTTAATGGCTACACTAAAAATTCACACAAAGTCCTTAACAATTGAAGCGTGAATAGTGTTCTTTCTATAGAAATTCGTTATAATAGTTTAATGGGTATTCGTATGTACGAAATCAATGGAAAGGAGTTTATAAGCTCGATGAATGAGGAACAACGACTAGCAGGCAAGCAAGTGAATCAACCGAAGCCTGCTGCTGACAAGGATTACAGCAAATATTTTGAAAAAGTATTCACAGCTCCTTCTTTAAAAGATGCAAAAAAGCGCGGTAAAGAAGAGATTAAATATCATAAGGATTTTACAATTGACGAGCAGTTTTTAAATATGGGGAACGGGCGTAAATTCTATATCAGGACTTACGGCTGCCAAATGAACGAGCATGATACAGAAGTAATGGCAGGTATTTTTATGCAGCTTGGCTATGAGCCGACAGAGGAGATTGAGCAAGCCGATGTCGTGCTATTAAACACTTGTGCGATTCGTGAAAATGCGGAAAATAAAGTGTTCGGTGAGCTAGGCTTCCTTATGAAATATAAGCGCAAAAATCCTGAAATGTTAATTGGGGTATGTGGCTGTATGTCGCAAGAGGAATCGGTTGTTAATAAAATTTTGAAGACGTATCAGCATGTGGATATGGTATTTGGTACACATAATATTCACCGTTTGCCAAACATTTTAAAAGAAGCATATATGTCGAAGGAAATGGTTATTGAAGTATGGTCGAAGGAAGGCGATGTAATCGAAAATCTTCCAAAGCAACGACTTGGCTCCATTAAAGGATGGGTAAACATTATGTATGGCTGCGATAAGTTTTGTACGTACTGTATTGTGCCATATACGCGCGGTAAAGAGCGTTCTCGCAGACCAGAGGAAATTATTGCTGAAGTGCGCGAGCTAGCGGCACAGGGCTATCAAGAAATTATGTTGTTAGGGCAAAATGTAAATGCTTACGGAAAAGATTTTGAAGATCTCAACTATCGTCTAGGTGATTTAATGGACGAGCTACGCAAAATCGATATTCCGCGCATTCGCTTTACAACGAGTCATCCACGTGATTTTGATGATCATTTAATCGAGGTTTTAGCAAAGGGTGGCAACTTAGTTGAGCATATTCATTTACCTGTGCAATCAGGCTCAAATGAAATTTTAAAAATTATGGCGCGTAAATATACGAGAGAGCATTTCCTTGAGCTAGTGCGTAAAATTAAAGTAGCGATGCCGAATGTGGCGTTAACAACAGATATTATCGTAGGTTATCCAAATGAGACAGAGGAGCAATTCCAAGAAACGCTCGATTTATATCGTGAAGTAGGCTTTGAAATGGCATTCACATATATTTATTCACCACGTGAAGGAACGCCTGCTGCGAAAATGATTGATAACGTACCGATGGAAGTAAAAAAAGAGCGCCTACAGCGTTTAAATGCGGTGGTGGAAGAGTTTTCGAGTGCCGCATTGAAAGAGCTAGAAGGTGAACTGGTAGAGGTGCTAGTAGAAGGTAGTAGTAAAAAGCGTGATGATGTATTAGCAGGCTATACACGCAAAAGTAAGCTAGTGAATTTCGAAGGTTCAATGGATTTAGTAGGAAAGTTAGTGAAAGTAAAAATCGTGGAAGCGAAGCGTTATTCATTACGTGGGGATTTTGTAGAAACTGTAAAACGACATGAGGTGCACAGCTAATGACAACATACTATACAAAAGACGATATTATTGCGAAGGCGAAAGAAATTGCGCATATGATTGCGAATACGGAAGAAGTAGAATTCTTTAAAAAAGCAGAAGCACAAATTAACGAAAATCAATTTGTGCGTGAAAAAATTGCTTCATTGAAAACATTGCAAAAGCAAGCAGTTAACTTCCAACACTTAGGTAAAGAAAGAGCATTAAATATGATTGAAGGTAAAATTGGTGGCATTGAGCAGGAAATCGATGAAATTCCTGTAGTGCAACAATTTAAGCAATCACAAATGGACGTCAATGATTTATTACAATTAGTTTCGAATGCGATTGCGAACGCAGTAACGAACGAAATTATTGAATCAACAGGCGGCGACTTACTGCGCGGTGAAACGGGTTCAAAAGTACAGAATAGCACGCCAGGAAGCTGTTCATAAAAATTGAAGGGGTATGAGAAAGCGAGAGAATAATTTGCTTTCTCATACTTTTTTATTTTCTATAAAGGATAAACTGTCTGTAAAACGTCGGCTAATTAAAGTTTCACTTTATAATAATATATTTCCAAATTTCAGATTGGATATTTGTTAAAAATTTGCTGTGCTTGTTATAGCAAAATAGTCAACCTAAAATAAAGAAGAAACATACATAAATTAATTCAAAATGATTTGTCGAAATGAGTGTAAAATGTTATAAATAAGTAAAATGAACTAATAGGATAGGCGTGTTCGAAAAGTGGTCTAATGGATTACTTTTCAGATAACGATTTATACCTGATGCTATACTTTCAGTACATAAAAGATTACTATTTTCTCTATTTGTATTCTTTGAACAGTTAAAAATACCAAGTTCAAGGTTTTTTCTTGAAAATTTAAGTGAATAAGTAAAACTACATCTTAGTTGTTCAAAAGTGATTTCGATCTTATGAACAGCGCTATTTGATTCATGTGATGTGCATATCAAGACATAAGAAACACAGTAGATTTGTCCCTTTGGCGACACACAATATGACCGTGACAACCATGCAACCAAGAGCATTTTGAACGAGAGTTTACGAATAGAAGTATTAGCTTAAATAAATAAGGACTAGAGGAATTATGGAGATAAGCTTGGTGAAAATGAGAAACCTCTGTGGGGAAGAAATGTACTCACAAGTAGGCTCTCTTTCCAAGAATCTCGTGACAGAGAGGTTTAATAAATGATAAATAAAGAAGGGTAGCCAATGTATAAAAATAACGTAGTTGATAGAGGACAATTGTATTTTAGTTTATGTCAAGTAGCAAAACAATTTGAATCAGGGTTAGTTATTTTAGATGCACAGCAACAATACAATATTATATTTGCAAATAATATTTTTGCTAATATGGTTGAATATAGTAATGATGAACTAATCGGCTCAACGCTATCCCTATTAACTGGCCCTTTAACAGATTCAAATAGCGAAGCACTTATTTTAGAAAGTCTCCAGCTAGGACTGTCACTGAAATTATCAATTTTTCATTACCGAAAAGATCAAACAGCCTTTTGGAATGAATTATCAATTCTCCCTATAAGAGACCACGAAAGCATTGTGCAGTTTTATATTGTTGCTGCACGAGATATTACCGATTCAATTAATGTTGAAGCACTGATTACAGTAGAGCGTGAAGCCTATTCTGAGCTAGAGCAAGGGGCAAATATTACAGATGTTTTTGAGCATCTTTGTCGGCATATTGCGACAACACTACAAAAGAAAAGCTATACTTGTATATTTTTAATTAATCAAAATCGTTTAAAGTTAACAGCGTCAAATGCTTTACCAGAAAAAATGCAAAAAATCTTTCATATGATGGATAATTTAAATGTAGATTATGGTAGTTTTTTGCAGGCAATTAGGAAAGAGCGTTATATTGTTCATGATTTAGCACAACATTCGAAAGAATGGGCAAAGATATTGCAACAAAATGGAATTGAGGCAATTTGGCATCAGGCAATTAAAACACCAGAGGGAGAGCTTGTAGGAATTTTCTCGTTATTTTTTGAGGAGTCTATAAAATTGCCGCGTCCAAGTGAAATCAAGTTTTTAGATAGAGTTGCTCCAATTATTACGTTAGCTTTGAAATATTTTAATCAAAAACAGGAAATTTTACAGCTAGCGTATTACGATGAGAAGACGGGATTACCGAATTTTGCATTATTCCAAAATGAGTTGACCCAATTTTATCAAGAAGATTACAGAGGTGTGATTTGCATTATCGAGCCTGGTGAGTACCAAAGAGTTGTCGATTTATATGGTAGACAAGGCGGCGATGCTTTAGTATTGCAATTGGCACAGCGAGCAATGTTTATTCCAGCATTTGAAAATGCACTTATTGCCCGCTATACGAATTCCTCTGTTATTTTAGCAAGCAAGCATACGATTGATGAGGAATTAGAAGGGCTATTGCATGAAATTATCGTTGAGCCTTTTACAATTGAGGGGAAAAGCGTTTATATTACACTGAAGATTGGTACTTCCAACTATGGGCAATTTATTTCAAGCACAGAAGCAGTAAAGCGTGCAGACACAGCACTATCTGTTTCTTTAAAAAGTGCAGGTACAACGATGAAAGTGTATGATGAATCACAAGTGCAAACGTTGCAGCTTGAAATGGAGGTTTTATCATCCTTTTCTTATGCGCTAAAAAATATGGAATTTACACCTGTTCTTCAGCCAAAGGTAAATATTCAAACAGGACAAATTGAAGGCTTTGAGGCGTTAGCGCGCTGGTTTTCAGAAAGTCTAGGCTTTGTATCACCAGCAATCTTTATTCCAGTCGCAGAAAATACAGGTAATATTCATAAAGTGGATCGGGTGATTTTAAGAAAAATTTTAGCTTGGCAAAAGACGAGACAAGATACTGGTAAGCAAATGTATCAAATCGCAGTTAATATATCTCCAAACCATTTCTATGATCCTCATTTTGTAGAGAATATGAAGCAGCTTATTAACGAGTACGGTGTTGAACCACGGTATATTAAGTTTGAAATTACTGAAAGTGTAGAGCTGGAAAATATGATACGAGCAAAAGGAATCATTAACGAGCTGAAGGCATTTGGTATTGCGATGTCGATTGATGATTTTGGTGTCGGTTATTCTTCGCTGGGCTATTTAAAGGAATTGCCATTTGATGAAATAAAAATTGATAAAAGCTTTATCGACCATTTAACAGATGGACGTATGAATGCAGTTGTTCGCACATTAATTCAATTATCAGCAGACTTAAATATGAAGTCTGTTGCAGAAGGCATTGAAACGGAGGAACAGCATTTAGAACTACAAAAAATAGGCTGTCAAGTAGGACAAGGCTATTATTACTACAAGCCAATGACATTATCAGAGGTGGAGCAGCTGCTTGATTATGAAACTCTCCCTCCGTATTAACGGCTGGCTGTCAGCGCCTTACACCTTGAAGCGAAGAAAGTTTAAGTGAGAGATAACAACCTGTAAAACCAACAATCTATGGAACGAGTGAAAACTCCACAGACTAAAGATTCACTTTCTTATACGGAAAGTCAGGCATGAGGTGTGGATGGAAGGTACTTATTTCAATCTATAGGAGTGGGGAGTAGGGTAGACTCCACATTATCTGTTTCGCACTTCAGAAAACGCCTACTGATAAAATTTTATATTGATATAACGAAAGCTACTGTTATTTTTGACAGTAGCTTTCATTTTGATTAAAGTTGTTTGCTTTTAGAAATCCAATAATAAAAGCCTTACTATTTTTCGCATGTAGTATTTTGCAAGCCGTAAAAAATAGTCGTTTAAGCCATTGCTAAATCTCTACTTCTTTCATTTCTCCTACATTTCAAAGAGATAATCACGCTCTACTTTACATATACGTAATGTGAATCGACTGTACCACTCTTTTTTTCCACGTTCTTGAGCAATTTGATGGGCTGCATTTGCTTTCCAAGCAGAAATATCTTCAAGTGTTTCCCAATATGAAACAGTAATGCCTACATCCGAATCTCTTGCGCTTTCGACACCTAAATATCCTTTTTGTTTACTTGCTAATTCGACCATTTTTGTTGCCATCACACCGTAACCATTATCACCCTCTGTACGCTCTGAAGCAAAGACAACTGCATAATAAGGTAATTTATATGTATTTGCTAAGTTACTCATCTCTAGCTCCGCTCCTTCCTACCCGATATTCGAATAAAAACTTATAATTATTATACTTAAATCAGGAAAAGTTAACACTATGTTTTAGTATTGACTCTCATCTTGAAATAACTTTATTGTTTCTGTCCAATATTACTTACAAAGAAATTATAAAATACTGTTTACAAGCACATGAAAATTGGCTACTATCATGTTGAATAGATATCGATATTAGATGAAATAAATATCGAAATTAGATAAAGGGGATACTTTATGGAACAGCAAATGCGTATAGAGAGAGATTTTTTAGGAGAACGTCAATTACCGAACGAGGCGTATTATGGTATTCAAACATTACGTGCAACTGAAAACTTTCCTATTACAGGTTTATCACTACATACTTCGTTAATTCGAGCAATGGGCATTGTCAAAAAAGCCGCTGCTTTAGGAAATATGGAAGTTGAATTATTACCGAAGGAGCTAGGCGTAGCCATTGTCGTAGCGGCAGATGAAGTTATCGAAGGAAAGTGGGATAAACAATTTATCGTAGACCCAATTCAAGGTGGAGCAGGTACTTCAATTAATATGAATGCGAATGAAGTGATTGCCAACCGCGCACTAGAAATTTTAGGTAAAGAAAAAGGCGATTATGCAACGATTAGCCCAAATAGTCATGTCAACATGTCACAATCGACAAATGATGCATTCCCTACAGCGATGCATATTGCGATTTTAACATTGATTGAAGACTTGCTTGCAACGATGCAACATATGCAAAATACATTCCATCGAAAAGCAGAGCAATTTGCACATGTCATTAAAATGGGACGTACGCATTTACAGGACGCTGTGCCAATTCGACTTGGACAAGAGTTTGAAGCATATAGCCGTGTAATTAGCCGCGATATTAAACGCATTGCGAGAACACGTGATCATTTATATGAAGTAAATATGGGGGCAACAGCTGTAGGAACAGGCTTAAATGCTGTACCAGACTATATTTTAGCAGTAGATCATCAGCTAGCAGAGCTTTCAGGATTCCCATTAACTGGTGCATCGCATTTAGTTGATGCAACACAAAATACAGATGCGTACACAGAAGTATCAAGCGCATTAAAAATTTGTATGGTTAATATGTCGAAAATTTCGAATGACTTACGTTTAATGGCTTCAGGTCCACGTGCAGGATTTAATGAAATTTTCTTGCCAGCGCGCCAACCAGGCTCTTCGATTATGCCAGGTAAAGTAAATCCAGTTATGCCAGAAGTATTAAACCAAGTAGCCTTCCAAGTAATTGGTAATGACCACACGATTTCAATGGCTTCAGAGGCAGGTCAGTTAGAATTAAACGTAATGGAGCCAGTATTAGTATTTAATTTAATTCAATCGCTAAGCATTATGAACAATGTATTCGAAGCATTCACAGAGCATTGCTTAAAAGATATTCAAGCAAATGAAGAGCGCATGAAGGAATATGTAGAAAAAAGCGTTGGTATTTTAACGGCGGTAAATCCACATATTGGCTATGAAACAGCGGCTCGCTTAGCAAGTGAAGCAATCCGCACAGGGCGCTCCATTCGTGAGCTATGTATCGAAGCAGGTGTATTAACGGCTGAACAGTTAGACCTTATTTTAGATCCATATGAAATGACACATCCAGGTATTGCTGGTTCTAGTATGTTGAAGCATCGATAACCCTATAAAAAGCCCGAACGATGATGGTATTTTCCTAAGAAAATTTCATCAAATCGTTCGGGTTTTGCATTTCCTTCCTAGCACCATTTAGGCGAGTGCCGCATAGACTATGGCGAGCCACATAGGAAGGGGGATTTTTCGTTGAAACGATTACGTCAAATTGTGACAAAGGCAGTTGTAGCGAAGGGAAAGAAGCGTGTTGAGAGTGTTGAAACGCTATGTCCGCCAAATGTTCCAACGAGTATTTTAGGATGCTGGGTGATTAATCATCATTACCAAGCGAAAAAGCATGGAAACTTTGTTGAAGTGTCAGGGAAATTTGATATTAATGTATGGTATGCTTACAACCAACATTCGAAGACGGCGGTTTACACAGAAACAATCACATATCGCGACCGTATTAAATTACATTATCGTGACGAAAAAGTGAAAGATACTAACGAAGTTCATACACATGTCGTGCAGCAGCCAAATTGTGTTGAAGCAATTATTGTCAATGGTGATAAGTTCCAAGTAACAATTGAACGAGAGTTTTTAGTAGAGCTGATTGGCGAAACGACAGTTTGTATCCATGTTCATCCATTAGACTTTGAAGATGAGTGGGATATCGCAGAATCGTCGTCTTCAAGTTCATCATCATCTTCAAGTTCTTCGTCATTGCTCGGCGGCTCCAGCTCCAGCTCTTCAAACATCCGCCACATAAAAGAATCATCATCTTTCCAGTAAAGCAAGAAGAGAGCTGTCGGAAAAGCAGATGGACATCTGCATTTTCCAACAGCTCTCAACATTTTATGGAGACCCTTCTCTTTAAGAAATAAATCTACTATTTAGCAGAATTAAAACAATCGGTTTCAAAAGTGCCAGATAAATCATGGAAAGCGCAGATATTTTGAGAGAAGCGCAGATAAATCCTGAGAAAACGCAGATATCCGGAGCAATTCGCAGATAAATCATGAGAAAACGCAGATATCCAGAGAAAACCGCAGATAAATTGTGAGAACCGCAGATATGCAGAGAACCTCGCAAATATCCCGAACAACCCACAAATATCCAATAAAAGACACCGATAGCGCATAAAAAATCATCAATAATATGAAAATATAATTTTTCCTTTTTAGTAAATGAAGGGCTGACATGCAAAACGCATGTTTTTTTTATATAATGGTAGTAGGACGATAGAATTTGATTAAAAGAGGTTTTTTACATGACTACATATACACCGATGATGCAACAATATTTAATGATTAAGGAAGAATATAAGGACGCTTTTTTATTTTTTCGCTTAGGCGATTTTTATGAGCTGTTTTTTGAAGATGCAGAGAGAGCATCGCAGCTTTTAGAAATTACATTAACAAGCCGCGATGGAGGGAACAAAGAGCGTATTCCAATGTGCGGTGTGCCACACCATGCTGCGAAAAACTATATCGAGACGCTTGTTTCAAAAGGTTATAAAGTAGCGATTTGTGAGCAGACGGAAGACCCAAAGGTAGCGAAAGGTGTCGTGAAGCGAGAAGTTGTGCAGCTCATTACACCAGGTACGATTACAGAAGGAAAAACGATTGATGGGAAAACCAATCATTTTATTGGTGCAGCGGAATATGTTACAGAGCAGCAAATTGCTTTTGTCACATTGGATATTTCAACAGGTGAGGCAACAGCAACAATCATCGAAGGCGATATAAAAACATTATTCCAGCACTTACAATCATATGTGATACGCGAGCTAATTGTTGGTGAGGCATTCCATTTAGAGGCTGCTGAAATGGCTGAAGCATTAAACATTGTACTATCCATAGAGCTTGATGAAATGCAGCAGACGGAGCAATTTACTGACAGCCTGCCTCAAAACGTCAAACCTATTGCAAGCAAGCTTTTACGCTATATCGAACGTACGCAAATGCGTTCACTATCACATATTCAGCCATTCCGTTTTACGGAGATGAATCATTATTTATCGATTGACGCGAACTCCAAACGCAATTTAGAGCTGATGCAGTCAATTCGTGGTGGTGATCAAAAAGGCACACTTTTGTGGTTGCTTGATGAAACAGTTACAGCAATGGGTGGACGAAAATTAAAGCAATGGCTACATCAACCGCTTGTGCAACGTGCAAAAATTGAACATCGCTTAACAGTTGTGGAGCATTTATTAGAGGATTTTTTCATACGTGAGGAGCTACGTGAGCGTTTAAAGCAAGTGTATGATTTAGAACGCTTGGCTGGTCGTGTTGCATTTGGCAATGTCGGTGGCCGTGATTTAGCACAGCTACGTGAATCATTGCGTCAAGTGCCTGCGATACGTGAGCAGCTTTTGGCAAGTAAAAGTGAGTCGCTACGTCAGTTAGGAGAAGCACTTGATTTATGTGAAGAAGTAGAGCAGCTACTTGCAGTGGCGATTACGGATCATCCACCTATTGCGATTAAAGAGGGCGATGTCATTCGAGATGGCTACAATACAAAGCTAGATGAATTGCGCTATGCTTCACGCAACGGTAAAGATTGGATTGCTCAGCTTGAGCAAAAGGAACGTGAGCTAACAGGCATTAAAAATTTAAAAATTGGCTATAATCGTATATTTGGTTATTACATTGAAATTACGAAATCGAATTTAAACAATGTGAATTTAGCACGCTATGAGCGCAAGCAAACATTAGCGAATGCGGAGCGCTATATTACACAAGAGTTAAAAGAAAAAGAGGCTTTGATTTTAAATGCGGAAGAGCAAAGCTTAGCACTTGAATATGATTTATTCGTCGCATTACGTGACGAGCTAAAAACCTATATTCCACGTGTACAAGCTTTGGCTGCTGAAATAAGCGAGCTTGATGTATTTATAAGCTTTGCCTTTATCTCAGAAAAGTATCATTTTACACGCCCGACATTCCATGATGGACGTGCATTAACGATTAAAGAAGGGCGTCATCCAGTTGTAGAAAAAATGTTAAATAAGCAGCTATATGTGCCAAACGATTGTATTTTACCGAGCGAGCGTAATATGATGCTGATTACAGGACCAAATATGTCTGGTAAAAGTACGTATATGCGACAAGTAGCAATTACGGTGATTTTGGCGCAAATGGGTTGTTATGTACCTGCAAAAGAGGCAAATTTACCGATTACAGATCAAATTTTCACACGAATTGGAGCAGCGGATGATTTAGCAGCAGGGCAATCGACATTTATGGTTGAAATGCTAGAATCACAATATGCGATTACACATGCAACGAAAAATAGTTTACTGCTATTTGATGAAATTGGACGTGGGACATCCACATATGATGGAATGAGCTTAGCACAAGCGATGATGGAGTATATTCATCAGGAAATTGGTGCAAATACATTGTTCTCCACACATTATCATGAATTAACAGAGCTTGAGCATGACTTAGAGCGCTTGCAAAATGTGCATGTGAGTGCAACAGAGCGTGACGGAAAAGTCGTCTTTTTACACAAGGTGAAAGAAGGCGCAGCAGATAAAAGCTATGGTGTACATGTAGCGGAATTAGCCGAAATGCCAGAACCGATTATTGAGCGAGCAAGGGTATTATTAACACAATTTGAGGCACAGGAAGTCAAGACTGTGAAGGAAGCGCCAAGCATCGTAGCGGAGCAATTATCCTTATTCACAGAGCAATCTGCCGTTTCAAAAGAAGAGCAGGAAGTATTAGAGACATTAGAGAAGGTCAATATTATGGGCACAACGCCATTACAAGCAATGACGTTGCTCCATGAATTGCAGCAAAAACTACTCCGCAAATAGAGGTGAGTGCTAATGGGAAAAATCCACATTATGGACGAATGGCTGTCCAATAAAATTGCGGCAGGTGAAGTGGTAGAGCGCCCTGCGTCTGTTGTCAAAGAGCTTGTGGAAAACGCCATTGACGCTGATGCAACAACGATTGAAGTATTTTTAGAGGAAGCGGGATTATCGTTTATTCAAGTTGTCGATAATGGAAGTGGGATGAGTGAGGAGGATGCGCTGAAATCCTTTGCGCGTCATGCGACTTCAAAGATTGAAAAAGAGCAGGATTTATTCCGCATTCGCACGCTTGGTTTCCGTGGTGAGGCATTAGCTTCGATTTCATCTGTCTGTAAAATGACGATGAAAACGTCAGATGGTCAAGATGGTGCGGAGCTTTATATAGAAGGTGGCCATATTAAAAATCAGAAGCCAGCTGCTTTACGACAAGGAACAGATATTACAGTAGCACAATTATTTTATAACACACCAGCACGCTTAAAATATTTAAAAACAGTGCAAACCGAGCTAGGCCATTCGATTGATTTAATGAATCGTTTAGCGCTTGGCAATCCGCATATCGCGTTTAAGCTTGTACACAATGGACAAGTACAGCTGCAAACAAATGGACGTGGGCATGTACAGCAAGTATTAGCAGCCATTTATGGAGCACATAATGCGAAAAAAATGTTCGAATTCACAGGCGAAACGAATGATTATAAAATACATGGATTTGCGACATTACCAGAGCTAACACGTGCCTCGAAAAATTATATTTCGATATTTGTCAATGGACGTTGGGTGAAGCATTATTTAGTGCAAAAGGCGGTCGTTGATGCCTTTCATACGTATTTACCTATTGAGCGCTATCCAATTGCCGCATTGTTTATCGAGGGCGACCCACAGCTAACGGATGTCAATGTCCACCCTGCAAAGCATCAAATTCGCTTAAGTAAGGAGCCAGAGCTGTTGCAGCTAGTAGAGCAAACAATTCGTGCAGCAGTGCGTGATGTTGTCCGTGTTCCCTTGGCAGCAAAGCCGAAAAAGTTTGAGAAATCGCCGACAGAGCAGCTCAATATATGGAAGCCAGCGCCAACCTTTAACGAGGAAAAAATGGCATCGATTGTCGAGCGTTTAAACGAGAGTCAGCTAGCACCAGCTCCTTTAAGAGGCGAGCCTGTGCAAGTGAAGGAAAATCAACCACCATTAATAGTGGAAAGCTTTGAAGAGCCGATTATTGAGGAACCATTAAACGATCTGCCAATAGTGGAAGAACAGAAAGCACCATTTCCACAGCTTGAAATTATCGGGCAAATTCACGGCACATATATTGTCGCTCAAATGGAGGATGGCTTTTATTTAATTGATCAGCATGCTGCACAGGAGCGAATAAAGTACGAGTATTATCGTGAGAAAGTGGGCGATGTCAATGCGAATGAACGACAAGCATTGCTCTTACCATTGACATTCCATTATTCAGCAGACGAAGCACTGCGTTTAATGGAGCATCAGCAAAGTCTACAGGAAGTGGGCATTTATTTAGAGCCATTTGGGCAAAATTCCTTCGTCGTCCGTGAGTATCCAACTTGGTTTCCGAAAGGCTTTGAGCAGGAAATTATCGAAGAATTGATTGAGCAAGTGTTAACGACACGCAAAGCCGATGTGAAAAAACTGCGTGAGGAAGCGGCGATTATGATGAGCTGTAAAAAGTCGATTAAAGCGAATTATTATTTAACAAAAGAACAAATGGATCAACTGTTAAATGATTTAAGAGAGGCAGAAAATCCATTTACATGTCCACACGGGCGCCCTGTATTGATTCATTTTTCAACATACGAGCTAGAAAAGATGTTTAAGCGTGTCATGTAAAACGAAGGAGGATTTTTTATGAAACAGCAACAGCAATATTTAACGATGCGAGACGGGCAACAAATTTTCGTTCGCATATTCGAGCCAGAGCACGCCATTGGGCATATGCATATTTTGCATGGAATGGGCGAGCATTCAGGGCGTTATGAAGAGTTTGCGAAGCTCTTATGTGCGGAAGGCTATTATGTGTCAGTGCATGACCATAGAGGACATGGTCATACGGCGGGAGGCAATTATGGGCATTTTGCAGATGAGCGCGGTTTTCATCATGTCGTATTAGATGTGCTCGAAGTGCTTTTATATCTTCGAAAAACAGTGACAGCACCCTTGACGTTATTTGGGCATAGCATGGGTTCATTTATCGCACGTCGCTTTATTCAGCTTTATAGCGATCAAATTTCAGCATGTATTATTTGTGGCACAGGTGTTACGTCAGCAACACATTTAGCAGGCAATCAATTAGCTAATGCGTTAGCAAGAGCGCAAGGCAAACAAACGGCAAGTCCTTTCATGAATCGCCTCAGCTTCGGTAGCTTTAATAAAGCATTTGCGAATACGATAACAGAGTTTGACTGGCTATCGCGAGATGCAGATGAAGTGCAAAAATATATCGATGATGAAATGTGTGGCTTTATCCCATCGCATCAATTTTATGCTGATTTAACAGAAGGCTTGCTACTCATTCATCGCAAGGAAGAAATGGCACGCACACGTACAGATTTACCTGTGCTATTTATTAGCGGCAGTCATGACCCTGTAGGTGATTTTGGCAAGGGGGTATTTAAAGTGGCCGAAAGAATGGTTGGCGTCGGAATGGAAAATGTCACAGTGCATTTGTTTGAAGAAATGCGTCATGAAATTTTAAATGAAAAAAATAGGCATCATGTAAACGATGTTGTATTACGGTGGTTAAAACATGTCGAAAAAGAACTATGATGTTGTCGCGATTATCGGCCCAACAGCATCAGGAAAAACTGCATTAAGTATTCGACTCGCGAAGTTGATTGATGGAGAAATTATAAACGGTGATTCGATGCAAGTGTATAAAGGGCTTGATATTGGAACGGCTAAAATTACAGCCGATGAAATGGAAGGCATTCCACATCATTTACTTGATATAAAGGAGCCGACAGAGAGCTTTTCTGTTGCTGAATATCAACAACTTGTGCGCTCAAAAATTGCTGAGATTAACGCGCGCGGAAAAGTGCCCATTATCGTAGGTGGTACGGGCTTATATGTGCAATCCGTATTATATGACTTTCAATTTACCAAAGAAGAGGTCAATGAAAAGGCAAGAACGCGTTACTATCAGGAGCTAGAAAAAATCGGCCCTGAAGCAATGCATGCAAAGCTAGCGATGCTAGACCCAGAAACTGCTAGCAGCATTCATCCGAACAATACAAGGCGTGTCATTCGCGCGCTGGAAATGGTTGAGTTAAGCGGTACATCAAAGGCGGCAGATGAGCATAATCGAGGAGATATCTCCCTATACAATCATTTAATTATTGGCTTAGATATGGAGCGCGAAAAACTGTATGAGCGCATTAATTTACGAGTTGACATAATGCTAGAGCAAGGATTAGCCCAAGAAGTACGCAGTCTATATGATGCGGGTATCCGTGATGTACAGGCGATGAAGGCAATTGGCTATAAGGAGCTATGCACTTATTTTGATGGTTTTGTTTCTTATGAGGATGCAGTGAATCAAATTAAGCAAAACTCACGCCGTTATGCGAAGCGCCAGCTCACATACTTCCGCAATAAAATGGATGTACAGTGGGTAGGTGCGGACTGGGCGCAAGTGATAGCATTTTTTGGTGAATGAATTTGTAAAAATAGAAGGAAATTAATAAGACATACCGAATATTTACTAATGGTCATAAAATAATAGCTTGGTGTTTGCTATGGCGGAGTCAACTGTATGTTTAGTCAAAAGTAAATACCATATAAATAACAAAGGTGGGTGCTGACGTGAAACCAGTTAATTTGCAAGATGCGTTTTTAAATCAGTTACGTAAAAATAATACATTTGTCACAGTCTTTTTATTAAACGGCTTTCAACTAAAAGGCTTAATAAAATCATACGATAATTTTACCGTACTGTTAGAAGTAGATGGTAAGCAGCATTTGATTTATAAACATGCGATTTCGACATTTGTGCCAGCTAGTACGATAGATATTAATAAGGAAGATGCATAATTCGAATCGGAGGTTTATCGAAATGAAAACAATGACAACAGAAGAACTACTTAATTTACTTGATGCAAATGAGGATTTACACGTAATTGATGTACGTGAAGACTTCGAAGTAGCAGATGGCGTAATCCCTGGAGCAGTACACATTCCACTAGGTGAAATTCCAAACAGCCTAGAACAGCTTGACAAATCTGTGCCGTACATCCTTGTATGTAAAGGCGGCGTGCGCAGTGAAAATGCTTGTCAATACTTAGAAGACCAAGGCTATGATGTAACAAACCTAGAAGGCGGCATGCTTTCTTATGATGGTGAGTTAGAATTTAAATAAACATGAAAAGGCGTCCCAGCATGGCACTACCCCAAAAGTTAGAAGCGAGCTTTTGGGGGAACTACCTATTTGGGGCGCCTTTTTGTAAAGATACAGATAGATTTATAGATAAATTGAGAGAACCGCAGATATCGCATGGAAAAGCGCAGATATCGCATGGGAAAGCGCAGATAAACTGAGAGAACCGCAGATATCTTCATGAAAACCACCAATATCCTTACGCCACCCGCAGATAAATTATTTCACTAACAATTTTTTGCGCGGCAATTGCCAGCCACGCATGTATGATAAAATGCGTAAAGTCATTACACAAATGAACATCATGTATAAAAATAAATCGCCTGTTAAAACTTGAAGTCCAATGATTAAACCTGCGCCTGCTGCCCACATCGCATAAATTTCATCGCGCAATACGGTTGGTTTGCGACGTGCAAGCAAATCTCTTACAATACCACCGCCTGAACCAGTTAAAACAGCAGCAACGATAACAGCGCTAATAGGAAGTTCCAATTTCACTGCATACATGGCCCCTTGCACAGCAAACGCAGCAAGCCCAATTGCATCAAATAAATTTCCCCAACGATTCCAATGCTTAATAAAGCGCTGTGGTACTAAAAAGAATAACGTAATTGCAGCGAGTGCAATTTGAAACATCATTTCTTGACTCCATAAAGTAGTTACTGGCAAACCAATTAATAAATTGCGTATAGCCCCACCACCAAATGCTGTTACAACACCGAGTAAATATACACCGAATAAATCATATTCCTCTTCCATTGCAACGATTGCGCCAGATAGCGCGAAGGCGATTGTTCCGATAATACTAAAAACTTCCCAAGCCATTTTTAAACTCCTTCTATAGTAAATATCTAAGTTAGCAAACATGAGCATAACAATTATATAAAAAATAGTAAAGAGTAAATAGTTGACGTGATCAAAATAGTTGATAAGATGGGATAGGATTAAAAACTATTAAAAAATAAGGAGACATCTATGTTCACGTCAAACTTAACAGAACAAACAATTGAGCTTGCTACTCGTGTTGAAAATAAAATCGCCAAGTTCCATAAAAAAGCAGATGACAACGCCTTTTTTAATCAACAAAAGGTATTAACAGCTTTCCGTGAAAATCATGTATCTGATTATCATTTACATCCTTCAAGTGGTTATGGTTATGATGACGAAGGGCGCGATAATTTAGAGCGTGTGTATGCGCAAGTATTTGGTACAGAGGCAGCAATTGTACGCCCGCAAATCATTTCAGGTACACACGCAATTACCATTAGCTTATTCGGTGTTTTACGCCCAGGTGACGAACTCGTTTATATTACTGGAAAGCCCTATGATACGCTGCAATCGATTGTTGACGGTGGTGACAAAGATACAGGCTCATTGAAGGATTTCGGCATCAAATATAGCCATATTGATTTAATCGATAATCAAGAGGTTGATTGGAATAGTGTGCGCAGAGCAGTGAATGAGAAAACGAAAATGGTTGCGATTCAGCGTTCGAAAGGCTATGCGAGTCGTCCATCATTTACAGTTGCTGAAATTGGTGAAATGGTACAACAAATTCGTAAAATTGCCCCAAATACGATTATTTTTGTTGATAATTGTTATGGTGAATTCGTTGAACAGCTTGAACCAACGGAAGTTGGCGTTGATTTAATGGCGGGCTCATTAATTAAAAATCCAGGTGCGGGCCTTGCGAAAATTGGTGGATATATCGCAGGACGTGCGGATTTAGTCGAAAAATGCGCATATCGCATGACATCCCCTGGCATTGGTGCAGAGGCAGGTGCAACGTTGAACACGTTAGCTGATTTTTATCAAGGGTTTTTCCTTGCGCCACATACAGTTGCTCAAGCGTTAAAAGGTGCCATCTTTACTTCAGCGATGCTAGAGGAAATAGGTATGACAACAGCGCCACACTATAGCGCACCACGCACAGATTTAATTCAATCTGTTTCGTTTCAAACGGCAGAGCAAATGATTGCCTTTTGTCGTGAAATTCAAGCGGCATCGCCAATCAATGCCCATTTTGCTCCAGAGCCAGCCTACATGCCAGGCTACGAAGACGATGTCATTATGGCAGCAGGTACATTCGTTCAAGGCTCTAGCATTGAATTAACAGCAGATGGTCCGATTCGTCCGCCATATACAGCCTTTGTACAAGGTGGCTTAACATATGAGCACGTGAAATACGCAATATGTGCTGCTGTTCAGAGATTACTGTGATGCATTTGAGGTACTACTAAACAACAAAAGCTATTTGAAAAGTGCTGTGTGAAACTGCTTTTCAGATAGCTTCTTAAATTTGAAAAAATTTTTTATTTATTTGATGTAATAACATTGAAATAGCTGATATTTTCCTTTAGTATCAAGGGGAGAACAAGATGTTAGGTTTTCTAACATGAAAATTGACGTGTAAAAAAGTACTGTTGTATGATAAAGGCGGAGGTGAATTAAATGGGTAGTGAAATTCGTCGATCTATGCCAGTGTTACCAATCAGTATCGTTATGCAGCTAACGGATTTAACAGCGCGTCAAATACGGTATTATGAAGAGCACAATTTAGTTCAACCTCATCGTACAGAAGGAAATAGACGAATGTTTTCATTAAATGATGTAGATGTATTGCTAGAAATAAAGACAATGCTTGAGCGAGGCACGAATATGGCGGGAATCAAAAAAGTATTTGCAATGAAGAAGCGCGCAGATACAGATGGGAAGAAAGAAATTTCTGACCGTGAATTGCGTCGGATTATGCGCGAAGAAATGCTACAAGCACGAAGCATGCAAAAAACATCCATTCGTCAAGGGAATCTTTCACGGTTTTATTAAAAAGAGTGTAAATTATTTAAGAGGAGAGTGTTACATTTGGGTAAGTATACAAAAGAAGACATTAAAAAACTGGTGCAAGACCAAGAAGTAAAATTCATTCGATTACAGTTCACAGATATTTTAGGAACAATTAAAAATGTTGAAATTCCAGTTAGTCAGCTAGATAAAGCGTTAGACAATAAAATGATGTTTGATGGCTCTTCAATTGAAGGCTTTGTACGTATTGAAGAATCAGATATGTATTTATTACCTGATTACGATACGTTTATGATTTTCCCTTGGACAGCTGAAAAAGGGAAAGTAGCACGTTTTATTTGCGATATTGCAAACCCAGATGGCACACCGTTTGCTGGCGACCCCCGCTCAAACTTAAAGCGCATGTTAAAAGAAATGGAGAATTTAGGATTCACAAGCTTTAACTTAGGACCAGAGCCAGAATTCTTCCTCTTTAAATTAGATGAAAAAGGTGAACCAACACTTGAATTAAATGATGATGGTGGTTATTTTGATTTAGCGCCAACAGATTTAGGAGAAAACTGTCGTCGCGATATCGTATTAGAGCTGGAAGAAATGGGCTTTGAAATTGAAGCATCTCACCATGAAGTAGCGCCAGGTCAGCACGAAATCGACTTTAAATATGCAGATGCCATTACAGCATGTGATAATATTCAAACATTTAAACTAGTAGTAAAAACAATTGCGCGCAAACACGGTTTACACGCAACATTTATGCCAAAACCATTATTCGGTGTCAACGGTTCAGGTATGCATTTTAACGTTTCTTTATTTAAAGGGAAAGAAAATGCCTTTTACGATGAGCAAACAGAGCTTGGTTTATCTGAAACAGCGATGCAATTTATGGCAGGTGTATTAGAGCACGTCCAAGGCTTTACTGCGGTAACAAACCCAACGGTCAACTCTTATAAACGTTTAGTGCCAGGCTACGAAGCACCTTGCTATGTTGCATGGTCAGCGCGTAACCGTTCACCACTAATTCGTATTCCATCATCTCGTGGTGTTTCAACACGTATTGAAGTACGTTCTGTTGATCCATCAGCGAACCCATATTTAGCGATGGCTGTTATTTTACAAGCAGGCTTAGAGGGTATTCGTAAGCAATTAACACCACCGCCAGCAGTCAATCGCAATATTTATGTGATGACAGAGGAAGAGCGCGAAGCAAATGGTATTTTAAATTTACCAGCAGCATTAGATGATGCGTTAACGTTATTAGCAAAAGATACAGTAATTCAAGAAGCTTTAGGTGAGCACATTTATGCAAACTTTAAAGAGGCAAAAGATATTGAATTTGATATGTATCGCTCCACTGTACACCAATGGGAGCGCGAACAATATTTGAAGATGTATTAATAAGTAGGCTGTCTGAAGACATGCTTTTGGTACAACAGCATGTCTTCAGACAGCTATTAGTTAGACTTCTTTTAAAGGGTTGAATCACGGATTCAACCCTTTTTTCAATTTTACAACGAGGAAATGATGGAGAATTTTTAAACTATCGATAAGAAGATAAATACCTATGCAGCTGGAAAGGATATTTATTTGAATGGACTCTTGTGGAAGAAATAACATTAGCAAGAAAGGCGTCACCATGATGGGAAAACTTGTTTGTAGAACAGAGGCAATGAATAGAATACATCCGAAAAGTATGATTGTTTCCAAGTTAACTTCTTAATGAAGCTGCTCCTAATCTCAAACTGAAGGCAAAAGGGATATTTCTTCACTGGTGAATGATGAAAGTGATAAACTATTTATATATTTATCCAATATAATTAAAATGTCACTTTATCATACAATGACAATGATTTGAGAGGGAGGCACATAGATGGATTTTGGAGCAGTAATGCAGGAGCTAGAAACATTAGGCAAAGAGCGTACGAAAAAAATATATTGTTCGAATGGGGCGAAGGAGCCTGTTTTTGGTGTGGCAACAGGGGCGATGAAGCCAATGAGAAAAGCAATTAAAACCAATCAAGCACTTGCTGAGAAGCTGTATGCAACGGGCAATTATGATGCAATGTATTTTGCGGGAGTAATTGCAGAGCCGAATACGATGACGGAGGCAGACTATGACCGTTGGATTGAACAAGCCTATTTTTATATGCTATCGGATTATGTTGTAGCTGTAACGTTAGCGGAAGCGGATATCGCGCAGCAAGTAGCAGATAAATGGATTGCAAGTGGTGAGGAACTGAAGATGTCAGCGGGCTATAGCTGTTACTGCTGGCTGCTAGGTAATCGAAAAGATGAGGAATTTTCACAAAGTAAGTTGGCCAATATGCTAGAGGTTGTCAAAGGAACGATTCATACTGCGCCAGAACGGGCAAAATCAGCGATGAATAATTTTGTGACGACAGTAGGTGTTTCCTACAAGCCATTACATGATGAGGCTTTGGCAACTGCGAAGGAAATCGGTATTGTGGAGATGAAGAAGGATGATAAAAAAAGTAGCTTCTTAAATGCATTACAAAGCATTGAAAAGGAAGTAGAAAAAGGACGAATCGGCTTCAAGCGTAAGCATGTAAGGTGTTAATTTTGTAAAATTTGTTAAGTTCTTTAGATGTGCTTGTCTGTAGTTGACAAGTTGATTACACTAAAGTTAGGAACTAGAGGGAGGACGCGCTATGAGAAAAAGTATTGCCATTGATATGGATCAAGTATTAGCGAATTTTTATAAAAAGCTGTGTAAAACGGTTAATGAAAATTTCGGTACAAACTATACAGATGAAGAATTTATAGCAGGGACAAGACGTGATTTACCAGAGGAACAAACTAAAAAATTATATGAATGCATGAATGAACCAGATTTTTTCCGTGATTTAGAGATTCTAGATGCTGATGCGATTGATGTCGTACAAAAACTACAGGAAAATTATGATATTTTCATTGCAACAGCTGCAATGGAAGTACCTGGCTCATTTAATGCAAAATATGATTGGCTACAGCGCTATTTCCCATTTATAAATAAACAAAACATCGTATTCTGTGGGACAAAGTCAGTTATTCATACGGACTATTTAATTGACGATAGCCCTTATCAGTTAGAGGTATTTAAGGGGACGGGCATTTTATATTCGATGCCCTATAATCAATCAATAGAAGGCTTCATTCGAATGAATAATTGGAAAGAGATTGAAGCTTATTTTCAAGAGCAGCTAGTAAAATAATTTGAAGTACAATAAAAGACCGAGCGAGGGTGGATTTTTTAATGAATCTATCCTCGCTCGGATTTTATTTTGATTTAGTTAGTTTAAATATGCGTTTGCTTCATCCCAATTGCTAAATACAAAGCTCCAACAATTCAACCACATATTGTCTCCTATAGCAAACAATTAACCTCCTACTTTTTCCTTAATTTTCACACAATTCGACATGAACTTCATCATAACCGCTACTTTTCTATGATAAAATGTACAAAAAGGTAGGTGGGATGGATGGAAAGGGAATGGCAAGAGCGAATCGAACGACTTGAGCAGGAAGTTACTCAGCTACAAGCAGAAGTAGCGAGACTTAAGCACAATGATGGAAAAGCGCATGTAGCAATAAATGCAGAAGAAAATCCGTTTAAATCTATGATGAATACAAAAGTAAAAGCTGTTATAAAACCGTTAACTGAAGAAGCAAGTATTGAAACATCGGAGCCACCAATAGCAACAAAACCGCCAGTTGAAAAACCGATAATCGAAACAAGGGAGCCAAGAAAGTCCTTTGAGGAGCGGATAACAGCTATTTTACCGAAGCTGTTTATGTTGATTTTAGTGCTCGGTATTTTATGGGGGCTGAAGCTGGCAAGTGATTTTGGTTTCTTATCTGACATCGTAAAAGTTTTGATGGCCTATGTCGTATCGATTGCTATCGGGCTTTATGCATGGCGTCTTGAGAAGAAAAAAGAGGCAATAACAGCGATGGTCGTTTCCTTATATGGAGGTTCCTTTATTATCGGTATATTGGCAACGGCAGCAGGAGCGATTTTATATGAGATATTCGCATTAATGGTGGCACTTGCTATCGCGTTGCTGTATATTGCCTATGGTATTGCAATCAGTTATTTCAAAGGAAATCAGGCATTAACGAGCTTTATCGCATTTACATCTTTACTATTACCTTATTTATTGGAATATATGAATTTTGAAAAAGTATTTATTTTAATTTATATCATCATCATTTTCGGGGCGCTTCAGCTCGTTATTTTACAGCATCAGCAACAAATTGCACTATATATCGCTATGTTTTTCTCATTATTAGCTATACAGCTTATTTGGTTTACACAAGATAATCAAACATCGTATTTTGCATTTAGCTTGATCATTGTCTTGGCACTATTTTTAAATAGCTGGTGGCAGTTATTTAAAGCTAGTGAAAAGTGGAAGGTACTACAAGAAGGAGCACTATTTAGCATCAGCAGCTTTACGTTGTTATTGCTGAATATCGTTATTTTCAACAAGCCTTATCAAATCGGTTATTTATTCATTGTGTTAGCGCTCTTTACAAGCCTAGCATTAATTGCATATAAAAAGAGCGAGCGCCATGTTTTTGATGTGGCAGCGACAATTGCATTATTAGTGACGTTTAATATTGTGCTAACATTTGATTTTGCAGAAGGCTATGATCAACTTGCTCTTGTGTTAGCGGCTTTGGCCGGAATCATGCTAGCTATTCGCTTACAAGCACCGTTAATGAAAATTACCTACTCAGTCATACTATTCAATCTGGCATTTATATTGTATGTAACAACAACTATACGCCCATTTTGGCATGCGGAGAATATAGCAATCATCGCCCTTATTATTGGTGTTATTGCAGCTTACATTTATGGGAAAGTGCCAAAAGGAGAACCGACACGCTTTGAAAGTTGGCTAGCAAAATATTATGTAATGGACAGTATTTCGGCAGCTATTATATTGTACATCATGCTCTATCTGGCGAAGCTTGATTACGCCTATATTTCAACAGCACATCATATCCCATATGTTGTCTTTAGTTTAACCGCTCTTTGTATGCTTGTTGTTTTAGCAATGGATAATCGCTGGCTCGGTATTTTTGCACCAGCACTGCTCATTGTTTGCTACTTCACCCAAAGCATGGCACTCTTGACGACAGGATTCATGGATAATACGCATATTGCATTGCAGCTTATAACGCGCGGCATCTTCATCTTTGTATTGATTTCCTTGCTCGCTGATCTATACAAGAAAGGGCTCATTTATCAAAAGTGGAAAAAATTTATTGAAAAATACATTGAAGTTTATATAATTGTAGCAATGCTTATAACGATACTGCACTTTATGAATGTAGCATCTTATTTATATATGATTGATATATGGGCATGGGGTATTTCCGTCATGATGAAAACGCTACTCCTTTTCGCTGCTGCAAGTATAGCAATTTTGCTAGGGAGAAAAAGACAGTGGAAAAAAGTTTCAGCAGCAGGCTTTATCTTATTATTAATCGCTATATGCAAGCTCATCTTCTTCGATTTAGCCACATTAAACCTAGTCATTCGCGCAATTCTCTTTATTGTTGTTGGTGCGGCGGGGATGTTGCTGTCGGGGAGATTGGGGAGGAAATAAGAAACAGCCAGATGCGTGTGTTGCATCTGGTTGTTTTATCATGTTTGATAGACCATTAATTATGATGAATTTTAATTTATTCCATGAATCCACGCAATTCCACAGCGCGTATCATTTAGTATGAAGGTATCTAGAAAATATTATTAACTGATGTCATGGAATTTTATTTTATTGAGATACCTAAATTAATGAGAGATTGAAAAAGCAAAAGCTAGAACCATGGAATGATGTACTTGCAAGATGGCTCCTGTTATTAAGAGTAGTCAATCATCGAAAATAGAAGGAAATCTACGAAGGTATTTACAAAGAGCTGGAGGCAATTGCGGTGAAGGATGAACAATTATTCGATGCGTTAACAGCGTGGAAAGAACTCAGCTTAACAGAAGCGCAATACTTTGCCTACGAAGGCCGCTTAAAACATATCGTATATGAAGAAGCTGTTATTGAGGAAGCTAAATTGTGTGAGTAAGAGAAGAAATGACTTTTATGAGAATCGTGTTAATCGGGACAATGAAAAACAGCCGAATAAGGGGGGAGATTGATATGCTCCCCATTAGCTAGATAGATTAAAAAATAACATCTGTTTATCTAATGGGGAGTTTTTTCATGCCTAAAAAATCATTTTCACCAGAAATTAAAATTCTGGCACTTCAATATTTTGATATGAGTGTGAAAAAGAGATTGCATTTATCTTAGTTTTTATCAACTTCTTTAAAATCCTCACCGTTAATTAAACCATCTCGATTAGGTAGGTCATAATTAGGAGGTGTTTCAAATGGTGGTCGGATGTTTCCTACACCATAGTTGATTTGTGCATTACCTGTTCCAGTAAAAGTTTTTGCTAAAATAACTCCAGTATAGTTATTGTTAGCTATAACGTCTGCATTAGGAGCTAAAATATAGTGACCAGATGGAGGTCCTCCACCTAGTAAGCTTATTCGATTTCCTCCACTCATAATATGGCCTGCTATTGTTTTGGAGCCATCTAAAGTTAAGTTAGATTTTTCGACATATAAAGAACCGTGTACTGTTTGCTGACTTCCGCTAAATTGAGGTTCGGTAGTACCAGCATAATATATATTTACTTTTCCTGCATGATTACTTTGATTTGAAATAGCGCCCCCTAAATTTAGAGAGTTTTTCACATAAATATTTAATGTTCCACTACCTATGATATTTAAATTAGTACTTTGGCCTAAGGATAGATTTTCAATTAATAAATTAACGGTATTACTACCAATATTAATATCTATCGTAGGAAATCCACCAGGAACTATAAAATTCTGTACTTTAGCGTTTTCCGTTAGAACAAGAGATGTACGGTTACGTGGTGGATTCCAACCGGCTTCATAGTTATTTCCAGTCATAGGGAAGCCGTTTGGTGCATTCGCTGATTCTAAAGTGTTAAATACGTTACTTGGAAATGGTGGTAACGCAGGTAGTTCAGGCAAATCAACTGACACTAAACGATTATTAATCGTATTATAATAATTATCGCCTGTTCCTATAGGTACATCTATTCGTTCTGCTGAAGCGCCGATGTTATTTTTTATTTGTGAAACACCTGATAATTTAACAATCCCGGATGTTGCTACACTTCCGTGGATATTTGAGCTTCCTGATAATGTGATATCTCCTTTCGTTAACACTGTAAGCTGCGGGAGACCTTCAATCTCTATTCCATTGTCATTTTGATTCTCTAAATCAATTAAAAATTTTAAATCTGTATTAAATGATACAGTATGTTGAACTACTCTATATTGTGAAGGAATATTTTCCTTATCAGAGCAATTTACTGTATTATTATTATCTGAATCAATAAGATACCCCATTGATTCTATATTAATTTTATTTGGCTCTTCAAATGAAATTAGAGATATACAAGCTTCGGGTTGTTTATTAAATTGTTTTTCGAAGTTTGAATATGCATAAGGAGCATTTAAAGATAAATATTTAAAAACCTCACCTTTATAGTATTCTTCAAAATTAAATTCGCTCCTATCTTCTACAGACATATCTTCATGGAGCCGCATAGTATTTACATATGACTCATACACAATTTGCTCAATATTACTTTTTTCTATATTTATTCCTGCCTCCGCTATATAAAATAATGATTGGTCATCACGTTCATGTTTAGTAGTATTTAATGTGTTTGCAGTAAGGGTCATTAAACCTAATCCAAGTATAGAAATTAAAGCAATAACTAAAACAACGATAATAAGCGTATATCCCTTTTCATTATTTGTATTATACTTACATTTCATATTTATCCTACCCTTCCCTATCTTAAATATAGTGTTGTGGAAAATTCCTTATCATCCATATTAATTATTTTTATGCTAATCTCAGTACCATTTTGGCTAATATCGAAAGTCTTTATATCTTTGATAAATGTAACGTCGTTTTTAGTAATCCTATAGTTTTCAATATCAAAATTAAATGAATTGTTACTAATAGTTAATTGATAGGGTTCAATAATAGAGACTGACTGAGGGTTTTTTCTGATTTCTTTTGTCATAACTTTTAATGCGTAGGCTACATCATTTAAACTTTGATTTTCTTCAGATTGCTGTCCGAAAATCTTTGTGCTTTGTGTCATGACTGAAAAAATAAGCAGTGCAGCTAGCGATGTAATAATTATAACTGCTAGGACTTCTACTAATGTTAGACCATCTTCAGTTCGTAGTTTCAAATTTTGCCCTCCATTCATAAATATTTGTCATTTGTGCTTTAACAGCTGATCCGTTGCAAGATTTTCCTTTTTCACATATTAAAATGGTGAACTGTGTTAAACTTCCACCCTTAACTTGATCTGAATATATGAGCAGATAATCGAAATTAATATCATCGTTTCCAAACTTCAAGAAAGTTCTTAATTGCTCAGTATCTGCTTCGTATCCAAGCTCTTCTAAGCTGTAAGAAATAGCTAGTTCTCTAGTTGATAAATCCTCAGATAATGAGAGGGGAGTTTTTGTTAGATTATAAAATGCCTCCATCTCCTGCTGAGCATAATAAGTAGCATCAAATATGGTACTAGACGTTTTAGTTGTTTTAGCTGTACTAATGAAAAATGTGAAAAAGCTTAATAGAATAATTGTCAAAATAATAATAGAAGCGACTACCTCAATTAATGATAACCCTTGTTCATTGTGGATTATTTTTTTCAGCACGTTAGCCACATCCCTTCCTAAAAAGTTAACTGATAATTTAACATTTAAAAAATAGAATATATATAGTTCTAGTTGGATTAGGTAAAAAGAATTATTTATATTTATTTTTTGTTAGAAAATTT
>NZ_PYWN01000159.1 GCF_003049505.1 Metasolibacillus meyeri | reverse complement strand
AGTTATAATAAACATGCTTATGTCGTAATTTAATTACGTGGATTGAAATTAGATTTACCTTTATAGCATTTGTATTGCAAAAAGACAAAACCACCACAACATTTTGATATTGTGGTGGTTTTGTTGATTATTACATTACCGCCCCTTCACCCGCTTCAACTCCGCCACAATCAAAAAGCTGACAATCACTAGCAACAACCAAGAGCTAATCTTCCCTAAATGCACCAAACTCCATGCATGGGTTTGATTGGGATATTGCCATGCGCCAAAGAAGGTGGCTATGTTTTCGGCAATCCAAATGAAGAAGCCTATTAGCACAAAGCTCAAGACAATTGGCATGCGGTAATCGATGCCATTTACTTTATAGTTCACCGAAGCACGCCAAAAGACAATAATTACTAACAGCCCTAGCCACCAACGTACATCGATCCAAAAATGATGCCAGAAAAAATTAAAATAAATGGCTGCGGCGAGGGGTACAACCGCTAGCATGGATGGCCAGTTGACGAGCTCAACATGTAGGCGACGCCATGCTTGGCATAGGTAGCTGGCAACGCTGGCATACATAAAGCCGCTATATAAAGGTACGCCGAAAACTTTGAAAAAGCCTTCCTCTGGGTATGCCCATGAGCCCATATGTACCTTGAAAATTTCGAGCGCCAGTCCGATTAAGTGAAACAGTGTGATGACTTTGAGTTCATCCTTTGTTTCAAGACCAGCGCGTAGCATCCACCATTGCATGGCGAGGCAGATGATGAATAGCCAGTCGTAGCGCGCTAGAAATGGTAATGGGATGAATTTTGTTGCTGCTAGAGAGGCGAAGATAACGACTGGAAAAAGGCATGACAGTGCTTGTTCTCGGCCGAAATAGAGCAATTGTTGTAATTTATGTTTCATCCTGAATATCCTTTTCGTATAGTAAAATATCACCTGGCTGGCAGTCCAATGCCTTGCAAATCGCTTCTAATGTGGAGAAGCGGATGGCTTTTGCTTTGCCTGTTTTCAAAATTGAAATATTCGCCATCGTGATGCCCACTTTTTCGGATAGCTCTGTTACGGTCATTTTTCTTTTAGCTAGCATGACATCGAGTTCAATAATAATAGCCAAATTGCTTCACCTCAAATCGTTAAGTCATTTTCGTTTTTCATATCAATGGCATTTGTTAATAGCTGTTGCAGTACTGCGGCAAACACGCCCACAACAAGTGCTGTTGCACCTAGTACAAGACCAATTAAAATAATGCCTGGTGCATCGTCATACTCAGCGACAATATAGAGCAGTGGCATGCTGATGACGTATAAGCCTGTAATGGTAAAGGCACTCCATTTGATTTTTTTCAAGGCGATGACAGAATCATATGAAAATGCACTATGGTCATCGATAAAGTTTAATAGCTTCAATGCTTGGTAGAGCGCCATGAAATAGGCTAGAGCTGTTCCATAGAGGAGCGCCACGATGCCGTACATGACCCCAGCAAGCTCCCAGCCATTTTTCGTCATGTTCATCACGAGCATGGGGAAGCCGATTAAGCAAAGTGCAAGCACAGGTAATGCAAGGATGAGTAAAGCCGCTTTTAAGAAAAGCGTTTGTTTTTTCATAATAGACACCTCTTTGATCCCGTATTAATGATGAAGCGAACTGACCGCTTCGTTTTATCCCGTATTAACAGGCTGTAAGACCCCCAATTCAAAATAGTGAGTGGAACGAAATAGTTAAGCGGTGGATCAACAGCCTGTAAAAACCCGATTGGTGAAACTACCAATCAGTGGGGGATG
>NZ_PYWN01000158.1 GCF_003049505.1 Metasolibacillus meyeri | reverse complement strand
AAAAGGATAGGTGGGCGATAACTGTCCGTAAAAGCCCGATTGGTTCAACTAACACTCAGTGGGGGATGAGGAAAACCCCCACTGAGTGAAGTTTTACTTTATTTTGTTATTGTTCGATATAAGAATAAGCTAAAGTGAACACGTGATACTTCTACGCCTGGCTTAAATGTATTGTCCTCATAGCCCGTCGTAATGTTATTCGCTGCCAATGTATGCACGAAATCATATGACCAGTGTTGCGAGCTCACATCTTTGAATTTTGTCGCTGTTGTCCCTTTTAAATTGTAGGCAACAACTAAAATCTTTGCCATTTGCGCACGTGTTAGCTTCGCATTTGGATCAAATTGCCCTTGGCCAGTACCATTCATTATGCCTGCATTCACAATCGCTGCGATTTCCTTGTAATAAGGATGGCTTGTCGCTACATCTTTAAAGCCTGGATTGGATACTGACTTCGTATCTAAGCCTAATGCACGTGTCAATAATACAGCTGCATGCGCACGCGTTAAGGCTTGCTCTGGCTTGAATGAGCCATCACCATAACCATTAATTAAACCATTCTCCACTAAATATTGAACTTCTTTTTTATAGTTATGCTTCGCGCTAATATCTGTAAATGGCGCTTCCTCATAATTTGATGAGTAAATCGCTTGTAGCTTATCAAAGTATATTGTACCCGCTTTTTGTTTCGCTACAGTTGGTTGTGCAATATAAATCGATTCGATTGAAATTGGTTTCGGAATATCTTTTGGAACATTTGCCTCAACATATTTCCAACCAGTCCATGTTTGACCGTTTTCTTGCGTAAAGTCAACCGTATGCTTACCACCTGCTATATCACGAATTTGACCTCGTACCCAAGTACCATTGCCATCACCATATACCCAGACACCAAGCTTAATTGGTTCTGCTGGTAATTGAATTAATGAATTTAAACGTAAATAAGCGGCCGCTGTTCCTTCTTTATTGCCCGTCATATCATATGTCAATTTCATTGAATGATTGCCTTGTTTACCAATTGTTTTTGCATTTTCTAAAGTTGCTTTAGCCGTTGTTAATGCCGTTTCTACACGCCATTCATCAGCCTTCTCAAAATTAGAAATAGCAAATACTTGCTGGTTAAACGTTTGTTTCACTTCGATTTCTTGCGTGACTGTTTTTGTACCTAGCTTTGCTTGAATTGCTACTTTCCCAAGCTTACCATTTGATTTGAATAAACCTGTCTGCGAGATTGTTCCATACTGACTATCAACAAACCATTCCATTTGAGATGGAGCGTAAATTAAATTCTCGTTGTTTTGCCCTGCTGCCGTTGCCTTTAATTGCAATGAAGCGCCAGGGTCAATTGTTGTGGCAGGTGTTGAAATTTTCAAACTGACTGGCGCATCCAAGACATTAAATGTCATTGTTTGTGTTGCCTTGCCATTCGCTACTGTTACACGTTCACTACCTGCACTCGCACCTGTAAAGCTGAGACCATTTACTGTAACATGACCATTTTGTGCCGTCACAGCAAAATTACTCGCATTGACTGGCAGTGGATTGTAATGCTCATCTAGCACATATTCAGGCGTTAGCTTCACGCTTGCACCAACTAATAAAGAGCCTACTTGATCACGCGTTACTTTCATTGTTGTAGCAGTACCTGTCGCCCCTGTGCTCACTGCCTGTAAAATCCCAGATACGCGACGTTGCGAGCCACCAGATGGACTGTTCGCTAATACGACCGTATTGCTACCATATTTGCGAATCCCCATCGCTGTAGAGCCACCACCATCAAGGTTAATTGCTCGGTCTACACCTAATCTTGCTAAATAGTTAGCAAACTGCGTTAATGTCATCCCTTTACTAGAGCCTTGACGTCCATCCACTGTAATAAGATGAACCGTTTTTTTGTCTTTGCTAATTGCGACAGCAGTACGTGGAGCTATTTCTTTTGCACGTGAACTATTCGCATCCATTGTTAAGTTGACTTTTCCATCAAGTACAAGTAATGGTCCACTTGCCATGATAAATTCTGCCCCCATCCAACGATCATCAATCGTAAATGTGACAGAAATATCGTCACCAATTTTAATATCACGGAATTTATCGCCCCATTTTGAGCCGTTAAATGATAGTACGAAACCATTACGTGGAATTCTTGCTTTCTTTTCATCATCATAACCACGAATTGCAGTTACTTTTCCTGTCATCGTTTGACCAAAGCGAGTAGCACCAATCGTATTGCCTGTCTCAACAATAAACTCCATACCTTTACCACCATTTGGTGTTTGTGAGCTATGATGTTGTGGTGTATAAATAATCGCTTGATCTGTACCACGATTCACGTTTAAGCCGCTTACTTTAATGTCCTCACCTTTATAGTTCACAACAACATTGCTATTATAGTAAGCAATTTCTGCATTGCCATTCGAAGTAATACCAAAAGCAATCGGCTGGCTCACATAGTTAGAGCTAGATGAAGAAATAACGCTTGGTGTCACAATTGCGTTATTTTGCGCTAATAAATAAAGAGGATAGCCATCCCCCATATTAAAGAAGTTTGAGTTAATCGCACCTACAACACGATTCCCTTCCTTTGAATTGCGATTTGCCTGATCTGTCGTCGTCAACACCGAGTTAATTGGTGATGGCAAACCGACTGTTAATTTCGTATACGGATTCGCTAAATCAACTTGCAAATGATTTACTTTTGATTGCGTATATGTATAATTCGAATACTTTACTCCTTGCGACAGTGGATAAGAATCATTTGTCGTTTGGAATGCATACCCGCTCGTTGCTCCCCCTAATACCATTGAAAACATCAACATTGCACTTAGTAACCCTAAAAATATGCGTTTCATTTTTCCGCTCCAATGAAAATCGAAGCACGTCACTTCCTCTCTTATTTCAAAATCTTTCATTCTATTACATTAACAAATTTTTGGATAATATTCTATTACAAACATGTGTCTTTCTTGCAACAAAGCCTTTACTTTCATCTAAAAATAAAGGTGTCGAAAAAGAATTTGCCTTTCTCGACACCTAGATGAATCACTTATTCCCCGTCCTTATTCAAATCGAGCATTGGATATAAATGACGGTTGCTTGCGAAAATGGCAAAAATCATGAAGAAGAACATTGTGTATACTTTCAATTCCCAAATATTATAGAAGAATCCGCACACACCTGTTGCAAACCAAAGGGCAAACATATACTGTCCAAACGTTGCACGACGTTCCTTCCAGAACATCCAAACCATCAATAATAGGAAACCTGCAAATAATAAGACGCCAACTGCTCCTGTTTCAGCAATAACTTGAATATATTGATTATCTGAATAGAAGTTTTTACCACCATAAATATCTGAACGAATATTATACTTTTCATAAATCGGTGAATCATAGCTTAATGTTGCAGAGCCACCAAATGTACCGAAGCCTGCCCCTGTAATCGGATAATCTTTCAGTACTTCAAAGCCTTTTTTAATATAGAATACGCGACCACTTTCATTCATTAATGCTAAATTATCTTCATCAATAGTTTCAACAAAGCGATTGCTAATGCCGCCACCAATATCCTCAGGTGCTACATCATTCTCTACACCAATGCTTTGTAAATATTGCACACCCAAATTTGTTGGTAAATACACGAACACAATAGCTACTACAAGTGTTATCGCAACATTTTTTAGCATTTTCCAATTGCGTGCGAGCAATATAAATAATACAACAAACGTTACAGAAGCAATCCATGCTCCACGAGATAATGTGAGTAGCAGCATTCCTGTAAACGCTACTTGCGATACGATAAACACATATTTATATTGTCCATCCTTATACACAAAGCGAAGGAAGGCAGCTGCACAAATGGCAAAGAACATCACTAATGCGAGTGAGTTTGGATTATTAAGTAAACCGTAAATACGCACAAAGTTTGTTGATGACAAGACCTTTTGCGTCCACACTTCAGGCATCCACAGCATACGCATTGACAATTTCTCTACAATTCCTTGAACAAATAGCACGATACCTGACAAAAGCGTAATCCATGCTAGCTTTGTGAAGAAGTTTGCAGGCAATTTACTACGGCTTAACACATAATATAGTAAATACATAATTAAAAATGTACGTACTTGGAATAAAATAGAGCCTAAACTAACACCATTAACATAGCCAATCACTGCGCCAAAAATTAAAAATAGGAAAAATGCTAGCTCAAACTTTTTGAAGTGGAAAAATGCTTTGAAATTTTTAATATTAAATAATAGTAATCTCACGAGCACAACAAACGTAATTAAATCCCCTATTAATTTCATCCCTGGGTTCAATTCAATAAAAAATGACCTAAAAATAACATATGGGATTAGGATAACTAAGCTTTGGAATGGCTTAAAGAAAGCAAATAGCGTGAAAAATACCGCCGTACTAATTAATGCAATTTTGGAAGGGATAATTGTCGCCGCAATTAATACAGCAATTGCCAACGCTATTTCAAGCCACTCCTGCTTCCCAATTTTCACTGACAAATCTTTCATTATAGATATGAACCCTCTCTTTCATTTTCTCTCTCTTAAATCAATTTCGCCTCGACTAACTCTAGTCCAGAATTTTTCGAGCCAAGTAGTGGAAGTTAGCCTAAAAGCGTCACTTCCTGTAACAATTGATCTGCATCATGCAGACCCCTCTTCAAAATCCATGACCTCTGTCGGGGGCCTAGACCAACACCATGTTGGTTACTCAGCAAGTATTTGAATATCCGCTCAATAAAAGGCTACATAATCATTAGAAATGGATGTTTTTTGCTGAATCAAGATGAAACGTGCCTTCTATGTATATGGTTGCAACTACTAACTATTATAAATATAAGACGTTTTTAAGTATAATATGGTTACATCGTTATTACAACGAAATTGCGAATGTTAAAAGAAAACATTTGCCACATGTATTTCCCTCTGACGTTACAATATCATTACAAAGCATTTCCTTCCTATTCATCTATTAAAAATGCTGTTAAACTATTATAGATTGAAAGGAGGATCTTTTTATGATCAAAAAAATAACAACCCTTGTCATCGCCATAATTTTAATGCTAACGGTGGTCATGCCATCTTCATCTTATGCGAACGATATTAAAGGACATCAGATGGTAAATGAATTGACACATTGGGCAGATTTAGGTGTCATCTTGCCTGATAGTAAAGGAAATTACAATCCTAACCGCGCTGTAACACGTGGCGAATTTGCTGCTTATATTACTCGTGCATTTAACTTACCTGCATCAGATAAATACCAATTTTCAGATTTAAAAGTCGGTGATCCTTTAACATTTGAAATACAAGCAGCAGCAGGCTCTGGCATTTTAGGTGGCTACCCTGACGGAACATTCCGCCCACACGAAAAAATCACGCGCCAACATATGGCAGCAATGCTCTATAAAGCTTTGCGTTATTTAAATGTTCCGCTGAACTCAGCGCCATTAACATTTAATGATAATCATAAGATTAGCAAGCAATTTCATGAAGCAGTAGCTACATCTGTTTACTATAATATTATTCGTGGCTCACATGAGAAAAAAGGTGTATTTTTCAATCCTCAAGGCTCTGCGACAATCGCTCATGCCGCAGCATTTTTATATCGTACACATGTTGTCACACAGCAATATGGACAAGCTGAACCAGAGAATAATACACCACAGCCTACGCCACCACCTGTAGAAACAAATAACAATAGTTATTATGTAGGTGCTATTTCTGGCTCAAACATTACAAAGCAGCCAACTGTATATGTTACATATGAACAAGCAGAAGCTGCCTACCAAGTAGCAAATAGCATTAATTTGCTATTCCAAGGTGATAAAATTATTAAAATGAATTCGGGTATCGCCTCTGCTGCGGATGTAGCAGCAAATACAGTGACAATCTATGGCAATAAAGATTTTACAAATGCTTTAACATACGTTGTCGAAGGCTCTGAGCTAAAATATTTTGGCAGTAATGATAAGTATGCAATCGTCCAAGCTGGCGATACAAAAGGCTATGCAAAGCTAAGTGAGATTACGCTAACACCTACTTCCTTGATTAAAGGACGGGACTACTACTATGTAGCAAATGGTATGCTATCTCATAAGCTCTACGATCATATTAAACAAGCATTCATTGGAGAATACGTAATGGGAGAAGCGCCAAGCTTTATGGCAGCAGGTGTTCATTATTACGGAACTGACGGTGTGCATTTCTATAATGCGAACGATCAGCTTGTAGGTCAGCACTATCAATATTTCCAATTTGCCTCTTTACGCCAACCAACGAACTATACGGCAGAAGAGCTAGATTATATGATTCATACAATCCTTGAAGAGCGCCGTACATTAGCACCACGCTATGCCAATATTTTAACGGAATCTCGCCTCCTTGGATTAGGTCAATTCCTAAAAACAATGGAACAAGAGCATCGCGTGAATGCATTATTTATTTTAGCAACAGCGATACATGAAAGTGATTATGGTATGAGTACACATGCTCTTCAAAAAAATAATATTTTCGGCATCCGCGTTTTTGATGCCAACGAAGCGGCAGGCTCAACATACGCAACACCGAATGACAGCGTACTCGCTTTCATCAATCAATATGTCAATAAAAACTACGCCCCTCAATCAGGTGGCTATGCAAAAGGTGCTGTACCAGGTAATAAAACAACAGGCATGAATGTTCATTATGCATCAGACCCATTCTGGGGTAGTAAAATTGCAGGTCACATGTACCGTCTAGACATTCGCTTCGGTCGCAAAGATCATAAGCAAGGTCGCCTAGCAATGGTCCTTAACAATGGAGAACCTGTAAATGCACGTATGGAGCCATCCACTTCATCACCAATTGCCTTCACATATAAAGCAAAAGTGATAGGTGAATCAGGTCTATTCGGCTATCCCGTAGCCATCGTAGAAGAAACAATCGGCAGTGACGGCTACATCTGGTACAAAGTTTACTCAGACAACAACCCACCCGCCAACTTCGTCTGGATTCGCTCAGATTTAGTGAAACCCTTATAATAACTTTAAAAAGCTTATCACCGTTGCGTGATAAGCTTTTTTGCGGCCTTTTGCTGAGGTTTTATTGGCGGGTTGTCATGATTTATCGGTGAGTTTCTCATTTTATCTGCGCTTTCTCATGATTTATTTGCGGGTTTTACATTATATCTGCGCTTTCTTGTGGTTTATTTGCGAGTTTCTCATTATATCTGCGCTTTCTTGTGGTTTATTTGCGAGT
>NZ_PYWN01000157.1 GCF_003049505.1 Metasolibacillus meyeri | reverse complement strand
TCTTCAAAATCTGTGACATCCGCCGGAGGCTTAGGCCAACACGATGTTGGTCACACAGTCGTTGCCATAGGATATGGCGTTCTTAGACTGAGTTCCCCTTTCTCAGCAAAGTATTATCCCCCACTTATGGACATCGGCGACTTCTATATCTGTATCTGCCGCTTCGCTTTCAATACAGATGGACATATGCTGATTTAAGTTAAAAAATAATCGGCTTAAACCCATTATTGTCAGGGCTTAAACCGATTAATCATAATATTATTCTAAAGATAAAATGTAGTCTGCTACTGCTTCTTCGTTACCTTTCGCAGTACCCGCAGGCATTGAACCTTTACCATTTGTTAAAATTTCAACGATTTCTTCTTTAGATAATGCGATACCATGTAAGTCTGGTCCCATACCTCCTGTTAAATCGCCACCGTGACAGCCGATACAGCTTTGTACTAATGCTGCGCCATCGTTTTGTTCAGTTGTTTCGCCGCCTTCAGCCTCTTCATGATCTCCAGCACCGTTCATTGACATAAAGAAAATAAGTCCGATACCGAATGCCAAAATTAAGATGTAAGGAAAAACTGGATTGTTTTTCATACGATTACCCTCCCTCGTTATTCATTTTGCTTCTATATAATAGAATCTATTCAACAATAATCATTGTACTGCATTCAGTTGAAAACGAAAAGCCCTAAAGCATAAGTTTTACTTTGTTTGTAACATTTTCGCCACTTATCTATTAATCAGCCAAAATATGTCTTGCAATTACTAGTTTCTGTACTTCAGACGTACCTTCACCGATTTCTAGTAACTTAGCATCCCTCATATAACGTTCTACTTCATATTCGCGCATATAGCCGTAACCACCATGTATTTGAATCGCCTCATCACAAACTTCCATCGCCATTTCAGATGCATAATATTTGGCAATCGCTGCTTCCTTGCTAAATGGACGCCCTTGATCCTTTAACCATGCCGCTTTGTACACATATGTACGCGCTAAATCAATTTTCACTGCCATATCAGCTAGCTTAAACTGTGTCGCCTGAAAATCAGCAATCGCTTTGCCAAATTGCTTGCGCTCTTTCGCATATTGTACGGATTTATTCAATGCCCCTTGTGCGATACCGACAGCCATCGCCGCAATGCCGATACGCCCACCATCCAAGGTTTGTAAAAATTGTTTAAAGCCATTACCTTTTGTACCGAGTAAATTTTCCTCTGGCACAACAACATTTTCTAAAATGAGCTCTGTCGTATTGGATGCATGTAACCCCATCTTTTCATATTCATCCTTAATCGTGAAGCCAGCTGCATCTGTCGGTACGATAATTGCGCTAATTTCTTTTTTTCCATCTTTATTATCTGTAATAGCCGTTAATGCTAAATGCTTTGCATAGCTAGCATTTGTAATAAACATTTTTGAACCATTAATCGTAAATTGCTTGCCATCTAGCACTGCTCGAGTTTCCGTACCACCCGCATCAGAGCCTGCATTCGCTTCCGTTAAACCAAAAGCACCGAAAGATTCCCCCGTACAAATCGGTGTTAAGTAACGTTCTTTTTGCTCCTTTGTACCAAATAAATTAAGTGGTGCGCCACCAAGTGAAATATGCGCTGAATACGTAATACCTGTTGAAGCACATACACGACTTAACTCTTCCGTCACAATCGCAAAGCTAATCGTGTCTGCACCAGCACCACCATATTCCTCTGGAAACGGCAATCCCATTATGCCCATTTCAGCTAATTGTTGAAAGATTTCTTTTGGAAACGCTTTCTTTCTATCGCGCTCAATAGCACCTGGCGCTACAACCTCATTAGCAAATTCTTTCATTGTGCGTTGAATCATCTGTTGCTCATCTGTTAAATCAAAAAACATTTTGTCCACCCCTTTGTCTGTTTACACTTTTATTCTATAAGAAAAAATGGCATTTTAACAGCACTTTTACATCAAAAAGAAGAAAATCAGCTTTTTCTTAGTTGAAAAGCTGATTTTTCGGTTCTTCACTAGAGTCTCAGGTTGACGCACTGCCTTGCCTTCTATTTCTATAGAAGGCTAAAAACATCGTTGATTTCCGTTGCGGGGACGCTTTCCGCGGGTACGGCTTCAACTAATTTATTTCGACCACTGCCGAAATAAATGGATTTTCAGCTCGTACTATTTCCGCTGGAGTCACCCCTCCACTCCAATCAACTGAAAAAGGCTTTAATACAATGAAGTCACACCACTCAAGAACGAATCTATGAGAATAATTACAATAAAACATTACTGTCCATTAATGCGGGATAAACACATTTTGAAATAAAGAGCTACTTTTGATGATAGAAAACACCCTAAATATAGCATCTGCTTTTTTCAAGAAAAGTAGTAAGATAGGTACCAACGATGAATAAAGAATGAATTTTTATGTATTTATTTTGAGCAAATCCTTTTATAATGGATAAATTAACTTAAAAAATATAGCATCTTTCTATGAGAGCATTGAAAACTTCGATAGTAGCTAAATCCTTTATTTACAAAGGTTTCTCCAGTTGATTGAAGTGAAGATGGCTCGACTCCTACGGGAAAGGCATAGCGGAAAATCCATTTTTTTCGACGACAGACGAAAAAAGTTAGTTGGAGCTATGCCCCGTGGAAAGCGAGCCAATCGCAACGGAAATCAACTGCATTTCTAGCTTTCTCTAAAAAAACGCATCATATCTCTTTAAACAAAAATAATTTTTTATTTTGCCAACCACAGCTTTTGAAGATGAACCGACTTCTCATCAACCTTACATAAAAAAATAAATCGCAATTGCAAGCATTCCTAAAATACCCGATACCGTAAAATACACAATTTTCATTGTCAGACCTGAAATACACCACAGCAAACAATTGATTAGCAGCCCCACGTAGAGTATCGTTACGCTATTTGGAAAATAAGTCATACATATTTGCACAGTTACCGCTAATAGCAATAACGCACCTGTTAAATGCAATATCGGTGACAGCAATTGATTCTTTTTCGCTAAATAAAATGCGCCCATTAAACAACCAACCGCTAAAGCTCCTGTTAAAATAGCGACTAGCCATACGGCATCAATCGTGAAAAGCAACACAATAAAAATAATAGCGATCATTGGCATTACGGAATATTTGCGCAAGGCTTTTCTTTTTTGCTGTGCCATGACCGATTGAGAAGCCTTTCCTTCGATTTCTACTTGCCTCTCTCCTTCTGTGTAAAGCGTTGTTAAAAAATCACAGTAGTGCTCAGGCAATAGCTTGTTTTGCTTCCAAAACGTAATTTCATTCAGTATTATTTGTTTTTTCTGGTTCGACATCTTTTTTCTCTCCAAACCATTAAAGTATGTATAGTACTATCATAATGAAAATTTGTATATTCTAACATATGAAAAAAGTAGCATCTCCTACAAATTTCATCAATAATTATAACAATTACTTATGATATAAGCCTCTAAACATGTAAAGAGCTGTCGAAAAAGGGAATTCCTCCTTTCGACAGCTCTACCTATTTATTCCAAAAAGTCTTTCAAACGCTTTGAGCGAGATGGGTGACGTAATTTGCGTAGTGCTTTCGCCTCGATTTGACGAATACGTTCACGTGTAACGCCAAATACTTTCCCTACTTCTTCAAGCGTTCTTGTACGACCATCATCTAATCCAAAGCGTAATCGAAGTACGTTTTCTTCGCGATCTGTTAATGTATCCAGTACATCCTCAAGCTGCTCTTTTAACAGCTCATACGCTGCATGATCTGATGGTGACTGCGCCTCAGAATCCTCAATGAAATCACCTAAATGTGAATCGTCCTCTTCACCAATTGGTGTTTCAAGCGATACAGGCTCTTGTGCAATTTTTAAAATTTCACGTACTTTTTCAGGTGTTAAATCCATTTCTTCCCCAATTTCTTCGGGAGATGGTTCACGTCCTAAATCTTGCAATAATTGGCGTTGTACACGAATTAATTTATTAATTGTTTCTACCATATGCACAGGGATACGGATTGTACGCGCCTGGTCAGCAATAGCACGTGTAATCGCTTGACGAATCCACCACGTCGCATACGTAGAAAACTTAAAGCCTTTGCGGTGATCAAACTTCTCAACCGCTTTAATAAGCCCCATATTTCCTTCTTGAATCAAATCAAGGAATAGCATACCGCGACCAACATAGCGCTTCGCAATCGATACAACAAGTCGTAAGTTCGCCTCTGCTAAACGTTTACGCGCCTCTTCATCACCCTGCTCAATTCGCTCCGCTAAACGAATCTCTTCCTCAGCAGAAAGTAAATCAACACGACCAATTTCCTTTAAATACATACGCACTGGGTCATTAATTTTTACACCTGGTGGTACGCTTAAATCGTTTAAGTCAAATGTTTCTTCATTCGCCTCTTGCTTAGACAACGCATCTTCCTCGAATTCCTCTTTGCCCTCTACCGTCACACCATGGCTTTCGATATTTTCTGCAAAATGGAAGATTTCTTCGCTTTCTAGCTCAAAAGTAGCTAGCTTTTCAGAAATTTCTTTCATCGAAATTTCGCCTTCTGTCTTTGCTTTGTTTTGGAGAAGCGCTTTTACTTCCTCTAACGATAGTTCATTTACTGTTTCTTTTGAGCGTTCTGATTTGTCCGCCATAAACCTTCCTCCTTCTAAAAAACGAATCGAGTTACATCGTCGCTAAAGTTCTTCTTAAATGGATAATTTTTTGCATAATCTCCATTGCTTGTTTATATTCATGCATTTTCTCTGCCTCTGTTTGCTGTTGACGCAGCGCATCAATTTCAAGCTGTATGCGATGTTTTTTAAGATGTTTTAAGCAGTCTGCAATCTCTGCTTCTGCATGATCTGGAGCGCGTTCAACTAACGCAGCCTCCATCACAATTTTACGTAACTCTGAATCTTCAATTACCTCTACAAATCGTTGATAATCGGCCATACTATATTCTTCATAAAAACCAATTAGTCGAACGAAAACAGCCATATACTCATCTCTTACAAAAGGCTCCTCGCCACTTTGCAAAATTTTATCAACTACATGCACATTATGAAGCATGTGCGAGAGCAATAACCGTTCTGCACGTTCCGTTGCCGTTAACGGTTTTTGTGCTGTCGGCATTGGGGCGACTTCCTGCACCTGCATTTGTTCATTTTTATAATGCTTCGATTTCGTCGCTTCCAGTTTTCGATATTGTGCATAAATCGCTTCTTGAGAAATAGATGTTTCATTCGCAAGCTGTGTTATATATAAATCACGCTCTATTGGTGAAGATACCCCAACAAGCTCTTCTAGCACTTCTTGTACATATTGCAGCACATCATTTTCAAACTGAAAATTTTTATTGCGCCGTGCATACATCATCATAAAAGCAATGTAAGCATGGGGCTTGTCAATGATTTGTGTTTTAAACGCTTCCGTACCATATGCACGTATATAATCATCTGGGTCGAGCTTGTCCGGTAAAACCGCAACCTCCACTTTCAAGCGTTCAGCCTTAAGCAGCTGTGCTGAGCGTCGCGCTCCCTCCATACCAGCAGAATCCCCATCATAGCAAACCGTAATTTGCTCCACTAAGCGCTTGAGCCTTTGGATATGCTGTGGTGTAAGCGATGTGCCCATCGTTGCAACTGCGTTTGTAACGCCTGCATTGGTCGCAGCTAATACGTCGACAAAGCCTTCCATCAAGACAACTTGACGCGTTTTACGAATGGTAGCCCTTGCTCTATCTAAGTTGTATAGTACTTCGCTTTTATGAAAAATTGGTGATTCAGGACTGTTCATGTACTTTGCTTCTTCAGCATCTGTATTTAAAATTCGCCCTGAAAACGCAATCACCTTCCCATTATCGTCGCGGATTGGAAACATAATTCGTCCCCTAAAGCGATCAAAATAAGAGCCATCACTTTCCCGTTGAATCACAAGTCCACATTGTGCCATCTCCTCTAATGAAAATTCTTTTCTTTCGAGAAATGTCGTAAGTGAATCCCATGATGGCAACGCCCAGCCAATTTTTTGGCTTTCGATGAGTTCCTGTGTGAAGCCGCGATTCAATAAATATTGCAGCGCTTCTTCTCCATCTTCAGTATTCATTAATAAATGATGGTAAAACTCCATCGCCACATCATGTGCCTGCCGCATATTTGCTTCGGCTTTTGACATGGCTTTTGCAGGCTGTGAACTCGTCGTCAGCTCTACATCTAATTGGACGCCCGCTCGTTCACCAAGTTTCACAACAGCATCTGGGAAGGATATGTTTTCAATATCCATCACAAATGTAATCGCATTACCACCTGCTCCACAACCGAAACAATGGAATATTTGCTTGTCTTGTGAAACGGAGAAGGAAGGCGTTTGCTCCCCATGAAATGGACATAAACCAAACCAGTTACGTCCCCTTTTTGTCAATTGCATATAATCGCTAATAACATCGACTATATCTGACTGTGAACGGATTTGTTCAATTAATTGTTCAGGTATTTTTTTGGTCATTCCATCACCATTTTCAGTTGTACATCATTTACGCCTCGGCGTAAATGCGTCCAGATTTTTTCGAGTTTGCTCAAGTGGAAGTTAACCTAAAACCGTCACCTCCTGTGACAACGGTTAACTGACCTGCATCATGCAGGCCTCCTCTTCAAAATCTGTGACATCCGCCGGGGGCTTTATCAGGATTCAACAAATTGTTGAATCCTGATATAAACATAATTCGAGATTTATATCGAAAATCCTCTATTATCCGACAAAAAATAATCATAATTGTCTCTACTTCTAAATATTTTTACCACAATTTTATTATTATAAAACAATAAATCTAATTTAGCTACATTTTTTTATCAATACATAATAAAAAACCTCATCCTAATCGGATAGAGGTAGCTTATGCTTGTGCGCGTATTTTATCCAAAATTACATTCGCTGTTTCTTCAACAGCCGTATTTGTTACATCGATGACTTCACAACCTATACGGCTTGCAATGCGATGGAAATGCTCTATTTCCTGCTGTATACGCTGATGTTGTGCATAAATAGCACCATCATTTAAGCCGAGCGTCTTTAAACGTTCTCTTCGTATACTATTTAAATTATCCGGTGAAATAATTAATCCGAAGCATTTTTTGGAATCAACTGCAAAAAGCTCAACAGGTGGCTCTACTTCTGGTACAAGTGGAACATTTGCTACTTTTAAACTTTTATGTGCTAAATATTGCGATAAAGGCGTCTTAGATGTGCGAGAAACACCGATTAACACAACATCGGCAAGTAAAACACCACGCGGATCTCGACCATCATCATATTTCACAGCAAACTCAATTGCTTCAATTCGCTTAAAATAATCATCATCTAATTTATGTGTCAACCCAGGTCGCTCTAACGGTGCTTGCTGCATAGAAGACTCTAGCAACTCTATCATTGGACCGAGCAAATCAATTGCTGCAACATGCTGCTCTAAAGCTGTTGTATAAAGCTTTTGGCGCATTTCTTTTTCAACTAATGTATAAATAATAATCGCCTTTTCTTGCATCGCTAGCTGCACCACTTCGTACAGTTCTTCAAAGCTTTTAACACGTGGAAAACGACGTATTTCTACATTTTTAAAGGTCGGTCTAAATTGACTAACAGCCGCTCTCACTGCTAGCTCCCCTGTTTCCCCTACGGAATCAGAGACAACAAAAAAAATCAAATTATCCAAAACATCACCTACAATTCGTGAATTTGTGCGAGTGAAATAAAGGCTTTCGTCACATTCGTTTTTGTTAATCGACCAATGATTTCAACGCCTCCAACCGTTTCGTTTACTACTGGCATCGAATCAATTTCACGGTCAATTAGTTTTTTAGCTGCTTCAATTAAAAAATCACTTTTTGTACAGTATGCAATATTCGGCATACGCGTCATAATTATATGTACAGGAATTTTATTTAAATCCTGTGTACCAATACTCGTACGCAATAAATCTTTACGCGATAAAACCCCTTGTAAATAGTTGTTTTGATCCGCCACAAATAGTGTCCCAACATCCTCTAAAAACATATGACAAATAGCATCATAAACGGTCATATTTTCAGATACGATGACAGGCATTGATTGAAAATCCTTTACCTTCAAATTCATCAAGGCATCGGTTAATGTCAATGTATTCTTTTTTCCCGCATAAAAATAGCCAACACGTGGTCTTGCATCTAAAAAGCCTGACATTGTTAATATTGCTAAGTCGGGTCTTAATGTGGCTCTCGTTAAGTTTAAACGCTCTGCAATTTGCTCCCCTGTAATTGGGCCGTTTTCTTTAACGATTTGCAAAATAGCGTCTTGACGTTTATTGAGTTCGATTTTGACTCACCTGCTTTTAATAGTGTTATACTGATTACTTTATTATTATATACTATTTCATATTAGATTGCGATGAAAAGAATTAAGGCGATAGCACTTGCATAAAAAAATTTTTATTGTATACTAATCCATATATAACAAGCGATGAATGAGCAATAAGTATCTTTTCACCATAGCGAGTAGGGATTGGTGCAAGCCTACATCTGAAAAGAGAAACGGCACTCAGGAGCTATTTTTTGAAAGAGGTTCAAACAACATTGTTTGAGCAATCAGGGTGGAACCGCGGATTCTGTACATACAGCATTCGTCCCTGGGCATATTACGCCCAGAGACGAATGCTTTTTTCGTTCTAATGGGCACAAATAACAAGGAGGAATTTTCATGACACAAAAATCAATGGAAACAATCGTATCACTCGCAAAACATCGTGGATTTGTCTTCCCGGGCTCCGAAATTTATGGCGGTTTAGCCAACACATGGGATTACGGCCCACTTGGTGTCGAATTAAAAAACAACGTAAAAAAAGCTTGGTGGCAAAAATTCGTGCAAGAATCTGAGCATAATGTCGGCTTAGATGCAGCGATTTTAATGAACCCAAAAGCATGGGTCGCTTCAGGCCACGTTGGCAACTTCAACGACCCAATGATTGACTGTAAAGCTTGTAAAGCGCGTCACCGTGCAGACAAATTAATTGAAGATGCATCTTTAGAAAAAACAGGTAAAGAAATTATCGTTGACGGTATGAGCTTCGAGCAAATGAAGGCAAAAATGGAAGAGCTAGAAGTCGCTTGTCCAGATTGCGGCAAAATCGACTTCACAGACATTCGTCAATTCAATTTAATGTTTAAAACATTCCAAGGTGTAACAGAATCTTCTACAAACGAAATCTATCTACGCCCTGAAACAGCACAAGGTATTTTCGTTAACTTTAAAAATATCCAACGCTCAATGCGTAAACGTACACCATTTGGTATTGCGCAAGTTGGTAAATCATTCCGTAACGAAATCACACCAGGTAACTTCACATTCCGTACACGTGAATTCGAGCAAATGGAGCTAGAGTTTTTCTGTAAGCCAGGTGAAGACTTAGAATGGCATGCTTACTGGAAAGAATTTTGTAAAAACTGGCTATTGAATTTAGGTATGAAGGAAGAGTCTATGCGTCTACGCGACCATGAAGACGATGAGCTATCTCACTATTCAAACGCAACAACAGACATCGAATTCCGCTTCCCATTCGGCTGGGGTGAACTATGGGGTATCGCGGACCGCACAGACTTTGACTTAAAACAGCATATGGAGCATTCTGGTGAAGATTTCACGTACATCGACCCAGTAACAAACGAGCGCTATGTGCCATACTGTATCGAGCCATCACTAGGTGCTGACCGCGTAACATTAGCATTCCTATGTGACGCGTACGATGAAGAACAACTAGAGGGCGACGACAAGCGCACAGTCCTGCGCTTCCACCCAGCACTAGCACCATTCAAAGCAGCGGTACTACCTTTATCGAAAAAGCTATCGGAAGAAGCAAGCGACGTATGGGCTGACTTACGCAAAGCGTTCCCTGTCGACTTCGACGAATCACAATCAATCGGCAAACGCTACCGCCGCCAAGACGAAATCGGCACACCATTCTGCATCACATACGACTTCGACTCAAAAGAAGACGGCCAAGTAACAGTACGTCACCGTGATAGTATGGATCAAACACGCATGCCGATATCCGAAGTTAAAGCGTATATTGAAAAGCACTTACAATTTTAATTTATGGATTGGGGGATGTTTAGTACATCCCCCGCTCCGTTTTTCTGGCATGTGTGTTTGCGACGAGGATTGTGACGCGATAGCGTGACAACCGTAGGAGCACACCGTATGGCGATTTTAAAAATGATAACCTTTCATTGAATTATCTAGTTCAAAAGTAACAATTCGCCCAACGGATAAAGAAATTCGCCCAACCAATCGCCAATTTCGCCCAACGCACAGGTGAATTCGCCCAACCAAGGCCTGTTTTCGCCCATAACCCTATTGAATTTTGCATCTATCTACTCCAAATCACCATTTTGCGGCAATGTACGCCAGCCATATACGGCCTCCTGTAAGCGTTCACCTCCAATTTCAATCTCTACAACGTCAATTTTCTCTCCACCAATCGCTTTATAAAACGCTGTTGCGGGATTGTCCTCTAAAACTAGCACAAGCATTGACTCAAAGCCTTGCATCTGTAGATACCGCACCGTATGCTGCATTAAAGCTTTACCAATCCCTTGCCCTTGATACTCTGCTAAAATATAAATTGCAGTCAGCTCGCCTTGATAATCTGGATAATTTCCGCTTCTCTCCTTGCTAGCAGTGACAAAGCCTACAATTTTACCTTGTTCATTTTCAGCAACAAATACATGTCCGTACGGAATCGCTGTATGCCAAAGTTCCTCGCGTGCACTGTATGATAAGCTATCTAAATAACTTTGTGCTACTATTCCTTGATAAGTTGAACGCCAGCTATCCACATGTACAGTAGCAATTCCCTTTGCATCCTCTAACTTCGCTTGTCGAACCTTCATTGTGCATACACTCCTGTTCCTTAGTTTAATATTATTTTGCCGATTGTAAATCAGCAAGAAGCTAACAAACAAGCTACTTTCTATTTAGCAAGCTCAAAATATCGATATTCAGCTTACAAACTCGACTTTCAAATATACATAGATAAAGCACATGAAATCAAAGTTCTGATTCCATGCGCTTCTCCCTTAAACTACTTGATAAACTTCACATTTTGTAACTTGTGGTGACCAGAATCATTAATCCAGTAACCTTCAATTTTTTCACTTACACCTGATAAGTATGCTTGGTGATGTACATAAACCATTGGTGCCTCTTCAATTAAACGATCTTGAAGTTCCTTATACAAGGCTAAACGCTTTGTCGCATCAATTTCTTCTCGTGCCTGATCTAATAACGCATCAATTTCTGCATTTTCATAGAAAGTACGATTTCCTGAGTCTCCCTTATTTTTAGAGTGGAACAATTGTGTTAGGAAGTAATCTGCATCCCCTACAGGATTCGATAAACCTAGAATAAACATTTCATGTTCGCCCGCACCTGTTTTTGCTAGATAAGCTCCCCACTCTACAACCTCAATCGCTGCATCGATATTGACTTGTCTTAACTCTTCTTGCAACATAATTGCAATGTTTTGACGTTGTGGATTATCATTCGTCCAAATTGTTGTTTTAAAGCCATCTGCAAATCCAGCGTCCGCTAACAACTCTTTCGCTTTTTCAACATTGTACGTTAATGGCTGTAATGTAGCATCATAGCCATATACATTCGGTGCTAAAGGACCGATTGCTGCTTCACCAAAACCATCATAAATACCGTCAATAATCATTTGTTGATCTACTAGCATTGAAATCGCTTGACGTACACGAACATCGCTGAATGGCTCTTTCTCTACATTAAATCCAATGTATGATAAAGATGAACCTGATGAAACATCTACACTATTAACTGAAGCCTCAACTAGCGCTACTTCATTCGGTTGAATTGGCTCGATAATATGTGCGTTGCCTGTCTCTAACTCCGCTACACGTGTTGCGCTTTCAGGAATTACTTTGATTGTGACAGAATCAACAAACGCCTTTTGTCCCCAATAATCTTGGTTGTTGACAAGTTTAATTTCTGTACCTGCTGTCCAATAATCAAACTTCATAAAGCCTGTACCAATTGGACCTTTTTCGTTTACTAATTGTCCCGCTGGATTACCAGCCGCAATTGATTCATAATCCGCATCAATTTGTGCTGGTGAAATCATTACACCTACTGGATGATTTAAATGATTAATAAGTGGTGCGAATGGATAGTGTGTATGTATGCGCACTGTATAGTCATCTACCACTTCAACTTCCTTAATTGATTCAAATAAAAATGCACGTGGTGCCGCAATATCTGGATCTAATAAGCGAGCAAAATTTTTCTTTACAACTTCGGCATTAAAATCTTCTCCATCATGGAATTTTACACCTTCGACAAGCTTAAATTCCCAAGTAAGATCGTCAATCGCTTCCCAGCTCTTCGCTAAGCTCCCCACAATCTCATCATTTTCATTTTTCTTTACAAGCCCCTCTGTGATATTTGATAAAACAGAGGCAGATGGCACGTCTGTTGATAAATGTGGGTCTAGATTTGCTGCATCTGATAGTGTAGCTAATACCAAGTCACCACCTGTAGTTTCTTCAACTTGCCCCTCCGAAGTTTGTGTACCTGTGTCTTTTTCTTTATTCGTCTCTTCTTTACCCTCTTCACTATTACTACAAGCTACCATAATTACAGAAAAAACCAGTAATAGTAAAAATAATACGTGATTCCTATTCTTCAAATGAATTCCCCCTAACTTCCTTTTTATAAATTAAATGCTAACACGAATTACACAATAACTCAATGAATATTCTAAATTTTCATTCACTTTATTT
>NZ_PYWN01000156.1 GCF_003049505.1 Metasolibacillus meyeri | reverse complement strand
CACACAAGCGTTTTCACAGGATGTGAAGTGTTTAGCTTGTGTTCCTTTATCACCGATCAGTGGGGGATGAGGAAAACCCCCACTGATTGAAGGTTCACTTTATTAAAAGTAAGCAAGGAGCCGTCTGAAAAGTTATTTTGAGACGGCTCCTTTGTGACGAGGATGGTGACAATTCGCTTTCGCCTAGAAGAGAATTGTTCTTGTTGCCGCTTTGCTTTCGCAACAAGAAGAGCGCGTGCTATCATTTTGCTTTCGTAATAGGAAAAACCTGTGTTGAATCAAAATAAAAATAGGAAAGGATTTTACTATGAGAAAAATTATCTACCATATCATCGTACTTTTAGGAGCCATTAGCAATGCCTTTATGATGGCGCGCTTAAATGTATCAACAACCATATTAATTACAACAACGGTTGTTTATGTTGTTGTACTCGAAGGTTTATTTGTATTTTTAGAGCCACGCTTAGCGATTGCTACGCGTAAACGTAATTTAACGACATATCCATTTTTAAAAGATTTAATTGATGCAAAGAAGGCCACGGTTACGCTAAAATCAGGTGAAATTATTTATAATGCTTCATTTAATGGCTATAGCAGTCCAAAAGATGCAGCGAAAATTAAGCTCGATATTACGCAGCCAAAAACGAAAAAGCAGCCTGAAAAGGTAGAAACACGTGAACTATTATTAATACATATTAAAGGGGTAAAAAAAGTATTATAAAAAGGGGGATGAAAAAGTGAAGAAAAAACTGCTATATGGTGGCGGTATTGTTGTGCTGTTGCTGCTTATTGCGTATTTTGCTGTAGGAAACTATTTTTATAATTATGCATTAAGTGCACAAGATGAAAAGGAGTTTATGGAAGATAATCCGAACTTAGAGGATAGCCCGTTTATTGATGCGGAAGTGGAGGCACAATCTGTTCGTTTGGACGATGCTTTTAAAGCGGCAGTTCAACCAGAAAAATGGGCGATTGAATCGAATGATAAGTTACGTTTACAATTGCAGGCGAATGCATATATGCAGAATGACGAGCATAAATGGGCGCTTGTTTTACATGGCTATACGAGTAGCTCATCGAACATGACGAGGTGGGTGCGCAACTTTTATGAGCAAGGTTTCAATGTGTTATCGCCAGATATGCGCGGACATGGTGAAAGTGAAGGGAAATATATCGGCATGGGCTGGCATGATCGTTTAGATGTTTTACAATGGATTGATGAGATACTCGCACAAGACCCTGAAGCTGAAATTGTTCTATTTGGCGTTTCCATGGGTGGTGCAACAGCCATGATGACTTCTGGCGAGAGCTTACCTAAGAATGTGAAAGTCATCGTTGAGGATTGTGGCTATAGCTCAGTGCATGGTGTTTTTGTTTATCAATTGGATGATTTATTCGGATTGCCAGAGTTCCCTGTGCTACATGCGGCGGATACGGTAGCTAAAATTCGAGCAGGCTATAGCATTTATGAGGCTTCGGCCGTAGAGCAAGTGAAGAAAAGCACAACACCGATGCTATTTATTCATGGGGACGCAGATACCTTTGTCCCATTTGAAATGCTACAAGAGGTATATGATGCTGCCCCTGTAGAAAAAGAAAGATTAATCATTGAAAACGCAGCACATGGCGATGCAGCGAAAGTAGCCCCAGATGTCTATTGGCAGACGGTTTGGGCATTTGTTGGGAAGTATATTCAATAAGGTTACTTTCTCTATTTTACTAGATATATAAATTTGAAAAGCGAGTATGTAAACAATTATTGTTTATGTACTCGCTTTTCTCTTTTTATGAAAAACTACTGTTTTCAACAAGATTTAGAAAGTGACATGTTAGTCCTCTTTACAAAACATCTACACTACTTTACATACGCTTTACATTGTATTTAAATTCACTCAACAAACGACCTTTATAGTAATCATTGTAACAACAACTTACTATGAAAGTTATTGGAGGACTAAACAAATGAGTAAATGGAAGTACGCAAGCAAGGCGGCAGTATTAAGTGCAGCATTATTATTAGCAGCATGTGGCGGTGGAGAAGGAGAAAAAGAATCTACGCCAAATACGAATGGAACAGAAAATGTAGAAGCTGGAGACGCACAATTAACTGGAGTAGTTGCAGGTGATGGTTCATCAACAGTCGCACCAATTACTGAAGCACTTGTTGAGGAATACGCTGCAGTACAAGGGAAAGTTCAAGTATCTGTAGGGATTTCTGGTACTGGTGGAGGTTTTGAAAAGTTCATTAATGGTGAAACAGACTTCTCAAACGCTTCACGTCCAATTAAAGATACAGAAGTAGAGAAATTAGCGGCAGCAGGTATTGACTATACGGAGCTTGCTTTAGCATATGACGGCTTATCTGTTGTTATTCACCCTGACAACACATGGGCGAAAGACTTAACAGTAGAACAATTAAAACAATTATGGGTAGAAGATGGCACAACGAAAAAATGGTCTGATATTGATCCGTCATGGCCAGATGAAGAAGTAGTCTTCTATTCACCAGGTTCTGATTCAGGCACATACGATTACTTTGATGAAGTGATTTTAGATGGCGAAGATTTAGTAAAATCTGCAACATTATCAGAGGATGACAATGTCTTAGTACAAGGTGTTGTAGCGGATAAAAATGCGATTGCCTTCTTCGGTTATTCATACTACATTGCAAACGAAGGTAAATTGCAAGTTGTATCAATCAATGGTGTCGAGCCAAATAGCAACACAATCGAGTCAGGTGAATATTCACCATTATCACGTCCACTATATGTTTATGTGAAAAATGAAGCAATGGCAAATAACGAAGCAGCTTATGACTTTATGCGCTATACATTAGAAAATGCAGGCGATATGGCTGAGGAAACTGGCTATGTACGTTTACCAGCAGAAGAATATACAAAAGGTTTAGCAGCACTAGAAGCATTAAAGAAATAATGCACAAGTAGAATGTGTGCTTCATGCACACATTCTTTCCTTAAATGGAAAGGAGTTTGGCGAAAAATGGAAGGAAAAGCAAGTGAGCAATCGATACAACAAATGATTGCAAAATCCCGTAATCGAAAAGGGAAAAAAATAGTAGAAAAAGCAATGCCAATATTACTTTTTGTCGCAGCAGCAATATCTGTGTTAACGACTTTTGGAATTGTTTTTACACTAATTTTTGAAACGTTTGAGTTTTTTCAGAGAGTATCAATAACAGATTATTTATTCGGGACAGAATGGCTACCATTCTCAGGTAAAGAGCCTTTATATGGCATTCTACCACTCGTTTTTGGAACATTAAAAGTTACTGGCATCGCTGTACTAGTAGCAGTACCATTTGGTCTTGGTGCGGCAATTTATTTAAGTGAATATGCATCTGATAAAACGCGCCGTATTGTAAAGCCGATTTTAGAAGTACTGGCTGGTGTGCCGACGATTGTTTATGGATTTTTCGCCTTAACATTTGTCACACCGATTTTACAGCAATTGATACCGTCGCTGAAAATATTCAATGCGCTTAGCCCAGGGATTGTTGTAGGGATTATGGTTTTACCGATGATTGCGTCGCTGTCAGAGGATGCGATGAGTTCTGTGCCAAACTCTATCCGTGAAGGAGCACTTGGACTTGGGGCAACGAAGTTCGAAGTGGCAATTAAAGTTGTACTACCAGCCGCATTATCAGGTATTATCGCATCTGTTGTGTTAGCCATATCACGCGCAATCGGTGAAACGATGATTGTGTCACTAGCAGGTGGTTCAACGCCGAAATTTGATTTTGCTGTAACGGATTCGATTCAAACGATGACAGCTTATATCGTACAAGTGTCAACAGGTGATGCAGGTTATGGTACGACAATTTACTATTCAATTTATGCAGTAGGCTTCACATTATTTATTTTCACATTGATTATGAACCTATTAGCACAATATATTTCAAAACGTTTCAGAGAGGAGTATTAATATGAAATATTTAAATGATACTACTGTTATGAAGCGCATGAATACACGCTTAAAAATGAATAAAGTGTGGAAAACGATATTTATCATCGCCACAACTTTTGCGTTAATTACATTATTAATTTTACTAGTGCGTATTTTCTCACAAGGTTTAAGCCATTTGAATTTCAGTTTCTTGACGAATTTTGCCTCGCGTATACCTGCGAACGCAGGGATTAAGGCAGCTTTGGTCGGTTCCTTATGGCTAATGGCTGTTGTAGCACCAGTGTCCATCATTTTAGGAGTAAGCTCAGCTATTTATTTAGAGGAATATGCGAAGAAAAATCGCTTAAATGATTTTATTCGTATTAATATTTCCAATTTAGCAGGTGTTCCTTCCATCGTTTTTGGTTTACTAGGATTAACAATTTTCGTTCGTATGTTAGATTTAGGAAAAAGTGTTATAGCAGCAGGCTTTACCATGAGTTTGTTAATTTTACCAATTATCATTGTTTCTGCACAGGAAGCTATTCGAGCTGTACCACAGGAGCAACGTGAAGCATCGTATGGCATGGGTGCAACGAAATGGCAAACGATTATAAAGGTTGTTTTACCAGCAGCGATTCCGGGTATATTAACAGGAAGTATTTTAGCTCTATCACGTGCAATCGGTGAAACGGCTCCGCTAGTTGTTATTGGTATTCCTGTTATTTTACAATTCTTACCTGAGAATTTATTAAGTACATTTACGGCATTACCAATGCAAATTTTTGATTGGGCAAAGCGTCCGCAAGAGGAATTCCAGTATGTTGCAGCAGCAGGAATTATCGTGTTAATGACATTGCTCGTATTTATGAATTCCATCGCTATTTATATTCGCAATAAATTCCAAAAACGTTATTAACGGAGGAAAATGATGATACAAGTTCAAGAAAAGACGTCGAAAGTACAACAGCAAAAAGAGACGGTACAAACGGCACAAGGGAAAAATACAGTATTTGAAACAAAAAACTTTGATTTATGGTATGGGCAGCACCATGCGTTAAAAAATATTAATTTAGCTATTGAAGAAAATGAAGTAACAGCGATTATTGGTCCATCAGGTTGCGGAAAATCAACATATGTGAAAGCATTGAATCGCATGATTGAGCTTGTGCCAATCGTAAAAACATCTGGTGAAATCAACTATCGTGGTCGCAATATTTTTGGTGGGAATTACGAAGTAGAGGAATTGCGTACAAAGGTGGGTATGGTGTTCCAAAAGCCAAATCCATTCCCGAAGTCAATCTACGATAATATTGCCTATGGTCCACGTATTCACGGGATTAAAAATAAAAAAATATTAGATGAAATTGTGGAAAAATCTTTGCGTGGCGCAGCGATTTGGGATGATGTGAAAGACCGTCTGCACCAAAATGCCTACGGTTTATCTGGCGGTCAGCAGCAACGTATTTGTATCGCCCGTTGTTTAGCTGTTGAGCCTGATGTGATTTTAATGGATGAGCCAACATCTGCGCTTGACCCGATTTCTACATTGAAAGTAGAAGAACTTGTGCAGGAGCTAAAAACACAATACTCGATTATTATCGTGACACATAATATGCAACAAGCTGCACGTATCTCTGACAAAACAGCCTTTTTCCTAAACGGTGAAGTGATTGAATTTGACCAAACGGATAAAATTTTCTCAACACCAGCAGATGAGCGTACAGAAGATTATATTTCTGGTCGTTTCGGATAAGGAGGACTTAACATTATGATGGCGGTACGTGAACGTTTTGAACATGATATGAAGACGGTACAAGAGGATTTATTAGATTTATGCAATAAAAGCATTAGTGCTTTAGAGGTATCATTTAAAGCATTTTTGAATAAAGATATTGACACAGCACTAGCGGTAATCGATAACGATATCCATGCTAATCGATTAGAGGAAATGATTAATGATCGTGTGATTTTATTAATTGCCAAGCAGCAGCCTGTGGCGACAGATTTACGTCGCTTAATGACGATTGTTAAGGCAGCAAGCGATATGGAACGCGTTGGCGATTATGCCGTAAACATTGCGAAAGAAACGATTCGCATTGGCAAAGATGCATTTATTACGAATGTGGATATTTTACAGGAAATGTGTGTAAAAACCATTTCGATGCTACGTCAAATCGTAGATGCCTTTATTCATGAAAATACATCACAGGCAAAGGAAATTGCGGAGCTGGATGACCAAATCGATAGCCTATACGGTCAAGCCATTACCCACTTTATGCAGTTATCCAGCAAGCAGCCTGAAAACATTTCACAAATCATGTATTTATCATTTGTTAGCCGCTATTTAGAGCGCTCGGCAGACCACGCAACAAACATTGCTGAGCATTTATTCTACTTAGTAAAAGGCCAACATTATGAATTGAATAATTAAGAAGGAGCGAGGGTAGGTGCCCTCGCTTTTTTTGTGAGCTGGTGAATTTAACAAGAAACGAGTGAGGTTCCTCGCTTCTTTTTATGCGTCGAAAGTCCTGATTCGCCCATGAGATAGGTGAATTCGCCCGTAAAGCCGGCCAATTCGCCCGCAAGACACTCAAATTCGCCCGTAAAGCTAATCGATTCGCCCGCAAAAATTTCAGCCGTACACTGTTTGGCCATGAACGACGGTTTTCACTACTTGTAAATGAGGGATTTGTTCCACACCGACTGTGAAAATATCGCCATTCAATATCGTGAAGTCTGCTTCGAATCCTGCTGCGATTTGTCCACGAATATGTGCCTTGTCAATGACTTTAGCTGGCGCTGTTGTGTAAAGCTTCACCGCCTCATAACGTGATATGCATTCGGCTGCATTAAAAACTTGTGTTTCACCGATTTTTTGACGCGTAATCGCCGCATAAATGCCGTGCAATGGGTTTGGATGCTCGATTGGTGCATCTGAGCCACCCGCACAAATGATGCCACGCGTTAGCAATGATTGAATTGGGTGAGCATAATTTAAGCGTTCGTCACCTAATCTTGTCTGTAAAATGCTCATATCCGACTGAATAAATTGTGGTTGTACATCAACAATGATAGGTAATGCGGCTAATCTTTCAAGCAGCTCATCATTCACTAAGCTACAGTGAATAATGCGATCTTTTTGTCCAGCTAATGGTGGGTACTGCTCAATTAATTCAACAATCGTTGCAATTGCTGCATCCCCAATGACATGCACGGCAATTGTTGCCTGAGCCGCCCGTGCTTTGCGGACGAGTTGTACTAAATCCTCCTGTGAATGAATAAATAATCCGCTATTCATCGGATTATCTGCATATGGGGATGAAAGCGCGGCTGTGCGACCGCCAAATGCACCATCAACAAAAATTTTCATTGCCCCAAGCTCTAGCCAAGTGGATGGGGTAAAGTCCATTTCACGTAATGCATCCCACGCCTCATGATGTTGTAATAAATGTGCCTTGAAATTTTTGTTTTTGACAATAGATTTATAGCTTTGCAATGGGACGGTAGGGTGTCCATAATAGCTTAAATCCTCTGAATGTCCGCCAACGATGCCAAATGAATGCAAAGAGGCAATCGATTTTTGTAGTGCATCATCAACATAGCTTTGTGTTGTTGTTGGCATATGATTGACAACTAAATACAAAGCACTATCCTTTAAAATTCCTGTCAGTGCGCCATCCTTTTGCTCAATTACGCCACCTGCTGGGCTCACCGTTGCCTCATCAATTTTTGCATAAGCAAGTGCGGGATGATTGACCATAATTAAATGGTGGCAGCTACGTTTGATGACAATATGGCAGTTTAACGCGTCCAACTCCTCGATGGTAGGAAACACCAATTGCTCGCTTGCCCCTTCATTGTAGCCAATCGCCACAAGCCAATCCTCTTTTTCCAAGGCATTCGCCCGCTGTTGCAGCGCTGCCATCAATTCGTCTTTCGATGTAATCTGACTAGCATCTAAATTTTTTAGCTTTTCTCCGTAACCAATAATATGTAAATGACTATCGACAAAGCCTGGATATAAGACATTTCCTTTCAGATCGATAAAGTGCTGTGCTCGCCCTTGTAAATCAGCGAAGCCTCCGACATCAACAATGATGCCATCCTGTTCTAAAATCGCTTCTACTGTGTGTCCTTCTTGCTGCATCGTGTAAATTGTTCCACCGTACCATAAATTCATTTGTTATCCCTCCAAATTTTGTGGGTGCCAGGCACACAAACAATTCTGACATCTAAAAAAATAATAACAAAAACTATTGAATATGCATAATATTTTATGTTAACTTATATTTATGTTTGGTTAACTTATGCTTGGGGGAAAGAAGATGAATGTTAAAGATTATGTATTAGCCGCATTGGGTGCAGCGATTATTGCGATGTTAGCACAAGTAGCGATTCCAGTGCCACCTGTGCCGTTTACAGGGCAAACATTAGCCATTGGGCTAGTAGCAACGATTTTAGGGCCTCGCCTCGGAACGTTGGCAGTGGCGGTGTATTTATTGTTAGGTGCAGTAGGCTTGCCTGTTTTTGCGAATTTTTCAGGTGGCTTTGCGAAATTAGTTGGTCCAACAGGTGGGTATTTAATAGGGTTTTTACCAGCCGCGTATTTAACGGGTTTATATTTAGAGAAAACATCGTATACATATATGCAGGCGGCTGTTGCAAATATAATTGGTATGTTTGTGGCATTGATTTTCGGGACACTTTGGCTGATGTTTTCAGCAGAGTTGACGTGGGTAGGTGCAGTGGCAGGAGGTATGACACCATTTATTCCTCTTGGTTTAGTGAAGGCAGCACTCGCGACATGGCTCGGTATTTATGTGCGTAATCGTTTAATGCAGGCAAAATTATTAGTGGCAACAAATTAATGTTTGAATTATATGAAAAATCCAGTTACAATTACAGCATAAAGCGATGATGAAAAATGAGTAGCTTATGTGTGATTTGGAAAGAGAGCTAGCGGTTGGTGCAAGCTAGCAGTCAGCGTAGGTGAATGGATTTTCTAGCTGCAAGGAGGAAATGCCTTGCCGTAAGTGCTGACGTTACAAGCAGTCGAGTGGGCTAAGCGATTAGTCAATGAAGGTGGTACCACGGCTCTCCGTCCTTTACAGTGCGGAGGGCCTTTTTGCGTACCAAAGAAGAGCAGAGATAGGAGAGCGGAGTATGACAGAGATGAAGTATGTAATGAAAACATTGCAGGGGGATACGTACACCCCAATCAGCATTTATTCGTGCCTACAAGGAAAGAATAAAATGCTGTTTGAATCGAATGCCAAATATGCGGAAAGCGGTCGTTATTCATTCATTGCGGCGAATCCAGTAGGAGAGCTAACAGGCGATGACAAAGCTTCCATTTTTAATGGAGAAATGAAAAACATTGCAGTAACCGAGCGTTTAAAAGAGGTGCTACCCATTTATGAGGGGAGCTACCCATTCGCCTTTTTCGGTGGGGCAATTGGCTATTTTAGCTATGAGACAGCCTTTCATTTTGAAACGATTGGGCAGACGGTGAATGATGCTTATATGATGCCAGATGTGCATCTTTATTTTTACGATACATTTATTGTGATGGATCATATTGAGCAACAAGTGGCAATAGTGGCGGTTGATTTATTTGGCGGGCGCTCAGAGGAGCAAATGCAGCAAGCAATTCAGCAGCTTGAGCAACAACTTGTAAAGCCAGTAGCACAAGCAATACGTGCAGAGGTGGATATTCATTTTTCTGCAACGATTAGCGAGGAGCACTTTACGCAAATGGTGGAAACGGCACAGCAGCATATTCAGCGTGGCGATATTTTCCAAGTTGTGCTGTCGCAAACATTTGAAGCGGATTTCGAGGGAGATGCATTTGTGCTTTATCGTAAGCTACGTGCAACGAACCCTTCACCTTATATGTTTTACATGAATTTTGATGAGGCCATTGTGCTGGGGACTTCGCCAGAAAGCTTAGTGAAAGTGCAGGCAGATGTTGTCACAACAAACCCAATCGCTGGTACGAAGCCACGCGGAGTAACAGCAGAGGAAGACGAGCAACTAGCGCAGGACTTACTGAGTGATGAGAAGGAGCTTGCTGAGCACCGCATGTTAGTCGATTTAGGGCGCAATGATATCGGACGCGTATGTGAAGTAGGCTCAGTACAGGTGAAGCGCTATATGCAAATTGAAAAATATAAATACGTCATGCATATTGTATCAGAGGTTACAGGGCAGCTAAACAAGAATGCACATGTAGTCGATGTGCTTGCTTCTTGCTTGCCAGCTGGTACCGTATCAGGCGCACCGAAAATACGTGCCATGCAAATTATTCACGCATTGGAGCAAAAAAAGCGCGGTATTTATGCAGGCGCAGTTGGCTATATTTCCGCTTCAGGCAATATGGATTTAACATTAGCGATTCGCACAATGATTGTGAAGGATGGCAAAGCTTATGTACAGGCAGGAGCAGGTATCGTTTATGATTCCATTCCTCGCATGGAATATGAGGAAACGTTAAATAAAGCACGTGCGTTATTGGAGGTGCGAAAATGATTTTGCTTATTGATAACTATGATTCGTTCACATACAATTTATACCATCAAATCGCAGCATTTGGGCAAGAAGTGCAAGTGGTTCGCAATGATAAAATAACAGTAGATGAAATACGTGCATTGCAGCCAAAGGCTATTGTGATTTCGCCAGGTCCTGGTATTCCGAGTGAGGCAGGCAACGTAATCAACATCATCCAAAGCTTGCATCAGGAGTTCCCGATTTTAGGTATTTGCTTAGGGCATCAAGCGATTGGTGAAGCATTTGGCGCACATGTCGTACGTGCAGATCGTATTATTCATGGGAAAATGAGCCTTTTAACGCATCAACAGCAAGGCTTATTGCAAAATGTGGCACAAGATGAAGAAGTGATGCGCTATCACTCATTAGTGATTGAACGTCATACATTATCTGATGATTTTCTTGTGACAGCGAGTGCAGCAGATGATGGCGAAATTATGGCGATTCAGCATAAAGAGTATCCACTATATGGTCTGCAATTTCACCCAGAATCGATTGGCACAAAAGCTGGCAATGCAATGATTGAGGCATTTTTGAATAGAGTGATTCAAAAGTAGTGATCTGTCCAGCCAAAATAAAAAATGAAGGCTTGTTTGAAAAGGGAATACTTTTTCAGGCAAGCTTTTTGATATAATAAAATAAAAAGGAGGACTATAACATGAAAACCTATTATAAACAAATCGCTGTTGGTGTTGATTTTTCAGCACAATCTTTACAAGCATTCCAACGTGCAATAAAAGTAGCAAAACTCAACGAAGCTGTTTTACATATTGTCAGCGTAGTCGATACACACTCTTTCGGTTCAGTACAGGCATACGATATAACGTATGCAGAGCAGGTGAAAGAGGATCGTGAGAAGCAAATGGAACAGTTAAAAAAAGAAGCTTTAGCAGCCGGGATTACAACTGTTAAAACGGTAGTTGAACTAGGTTCTCCAAAAGCAATTCTAGCAGATTTAAAGGGTATTGATTTAGTTATTATTAGTGCAACTGGCTTAAATCGATTTGAAAAAATGATTATTGGCTCAAATGCTGAACGCATCGTACGCAATGCGAAATGTGACGTCTTAGTTGTGAGAGGATAATAATTAAATGGAATAAAGTGAACCTTCAATCAGTGGGGATCTTACAGCCTGTACCTGACGCGTCGCTTTCAGTACACAAAAAATTGTTAATACAGGATAAATAAAACACCGTGCCATGAAGGGCACGGTGATTTTATAAATAAGAAACAATCTCCTCTTCCAACTTCAAAGGCTTATCCGTTGGTGCGAAGCGTTTGATAATTTGCCCATTGCGATCCACTAAAAATTTCGTGAAGTTCCATTTAACGCTTTTGCCGAGAAGGCCTTTTGTTTCCTCTGTTAGGAGCTTGAATAATGGGTGTGCCGAATCTCCATTGACCGCGACGATTTCGTGCATTGGGAATGTCACGCCATATGTGAGTCGGCAAGCTTCAGATGCTTGTTCCGCACTGTCTAGCTCCTGCTTAAATTGATTAGATGGGAAGCCTAAGATGACTAACCCTCGTTCAGCATATTTGTCATAAAGTGCTTGAAGCTCCTCAAATTGTCCTGTCAGCCCACACTTTGAAGCGGTGTTGACAATTAATACTACTTTCCCCTCATAGCGGTCTAATGAATATGTTTCGCCTTTATCCGTTGTTACGTCGAGCTGATAAATTGTCATATAGATGACCTCCCACTTATTGTACTTTTTTTCCAGTTAAAATGCGTGCCATTTGTTCTAATGTCATAGAGGAATTTAGCTCGAAGTGTCCTTTTTGAATCGAGCGTGAATATTCACGTTTTGATAAAAAAAGCTCCAATTCGCGTCCATTTGCTAAAATGCCTGCATCCTCGACTTGTTTGCCGATATCGTAGATGGAAACACCTTCATATATATAGACGACTCCGCTCACGACGTTATCGTCTATTTCAGAGACTGCATCCCCATTTTCCGCAGGCTCTGTTGTCACAACTTCTTGTTCTTCTTCTAGCTCCGCATGTGCAACTGTTTGTTGGAGCTCAGCTACTTGTGCATTTGCCTCGCTTAATTGCTGCTCTAGCTCTGCAATACGCGCGTCTTGTTTTTTGGTATCGGCAACAGCCTCACTACTTAACACAGGAATTTGCCATTGTTTGCCGACAGCCAGCAGTGCACCAACTAGAAAAAGGGCAATGCCAAACGTTCTTAGAAAGGATTTCATACAGTCCCTCCTGTTGCGAGGATTTGGCGCACTTGCTCTTCTGATAATGTGGATAGCCTGCTAATTTCATTGATAGCTAGTCCTTGTTTGTTCAGCTCCAATACTTGGCTTACTAAGATGCCGTTAACAGGCTGCGTCACTGTTGTTTGAGTAGGTGTGTATCTCTTTTTCGCTACTTGAAAATTAGGCTCAAGCATTAATTCCTCTTCAACAACTTTTAGGCGACGCTTTAATTGATTTGTTTCTTGGAAAATGCTAATCGACAATTCCTCTACTTCTTTCTCTACCTTTTTTGTTGAATCTCGTAAAAATAAGGAAAGAATAATAAAAAAAATACCGACAATCATTAAAATAATTGATAATTCCATATCGAACGCTCCAATCAAATTGATGCAATTGTCTTTCATTTTACCATACCGTAACTTAATATGAAATGATACTAGCTTTTTTTTCGGTTTATGTTATAATGGGAAAGTCGTATAAATCATGCTCAAAATTTTTATTCTTAATTAGAGTGGGAGGGTTAATAATGCGCGTAAACATTACTTTAGCTTGCACAGATTGCGGCGAACGTAACTACATTTCTAAAAAGAACAAGCGTAACAATCCAGAGCGTCTTGAACTGAAAAAATATTGCTCTCGCGAGAAGAAATACACTCTTCACCGTGAAACAAAGTAATTGCTCAATTAGCCAAAGCCCCAAGAGGTTTTGGCTTTTTACTTTAAAAAAGGTGGGGAGAATGGATGGATAAAAAAACGATACGTCAAGCAGTGCGCGCTCAATTAGAGGCGATTTCTTATGCAGATTACCGAACGCGTTCACATGCAATCGGCAAACAATTAATGCAGCAGCCTTCTATTCAAGAAGGAAAAACGATTGCTGTTACAATTTCTTCGAAGCCTGAAGTTGATACAATTGCTATTATTGAAGCATTGTGGCAGCAAGGCAAAACGGTTGCAGTACCGAAATGTCACCCGAAAACAAGAGAGATGACATTTTATGCAATTGAAGGGTTTTATCAATTAGAAACCGTTTATATGGATTTACGAGAGCCGATGCCTGCTATGACGGAGCTTGTGGAACGAGAAACGATTGATACAATCATTGTGCCAGGAATCGTTTTTGACAAAAAGGGCTATCGCATAGGCTATGGTGGTGGCTACTATGACAGGTATTTACCTGATTTTCGAGGGACGTTGCTTGCGCTTGCTTTTAGCGAGCAATTGGCCGAGCAGGTGCCATTTGAGTCACATGATATTCCTGTTCATATAATACTTACAGAAACAGGCTATATAGATTGTGTAGCAAATCGAGGAGGGCAAGTAAGATGAAATCAATGATTGATGTTTATGAGCTATTAAAGCAATACGGCACATATATTTATACAACTGACCGCATAGGTGATTTAATGCTGATGGAGGATGAAGTGCGTGAGCTGTACAAGGCGAATGTATTGGCGCCTCGTGACTTCCAAACAGCGCTACTTTTAATTCGTCAAGAAGCAAGTCGCTTGGAGAGGGAATCGAAAGAGTGAAACCTTTTTCTTGAAGAAACGTACTAATATAGGACAATGAAAAATCATCTATCTAGCTACAATATTCTGCCTATTTGCGAATACGTGATTTTTTATTGCTAAATTTTATAAAAAGCCTTAAGATAGATTTTGTTTCAAATTAGTAGAAATAGGGAAATGGATATTAGTTGCGCAGTGGTGTGGCTGCTGCAATCAAATGCGCCTCAGCGTAATTGCACCGAGGGCTTAACTTGAATCAACAATGTTTTTTGTATCGAAAGCGTCCCGTCACATACGGAAGTGGGGGACTTCTATTGAATTAAGTTAAAATTCTTAAGGTAAAGGTTTGGAAAAAAAGAAAGGATGTTGAGGAATGAATTCTATTAATAAATGGCCTAAACATTCAATTTTAGCTTTTGCAATACTTGCAACATGGATTAAAACAGTAATCGTTTATCAAACAAGCTTTGATATGAAGATTGAAAATGGGATGCAATACTTTATTTTATGGATCAATCCAATAAGCTTTTTATTAATTGCTTATGGATTATCACTATTTTTCAAGAAATCGACTGCTCGCAATCGTTATATTTTGATTACGAGTTTGATATTGTCGATTGTACTGTATGGAAACGTTGCTTTTTATCGTTTCTACAATGATTTTATTACATTGCCTGTATTGTTCCAGACGAGCAATTTTGGCGATTTAGGAACATCTGCATTAGCTATTATTAATGTTTGGGATATTTTCTATTTTATCGATGTGATTTTCATCGCACTTTTATTGAAGTTTGCGCCTAAGTTAAATGAACAATTAACGATTCGCAAAGATATACGTCACGCTTATTTTGTATTAGCAGCGGCGATTTTATTATTAAATTTAGGACTTGCAGAAACAGAGCGTCCACAGCTTTTAACACGTAGCTTTGACCGTGAGCTATTAGTAAAAAATATCGGTACGTATAACTATCATTTATATGATGTTTATATTCAATCAAAATCTTCTGCACAGCGCGCATTAGCCGATGGCAGTGAGCTTGTGGAAGTGAACAACTATGTGCGCGCAAATCAGGCGGAGCCAAATGCTGAAATGTTTGGCAAATACGAGGGACGCAATTTAATTGTTGTATCGCTTGAGTCATTGCAAAACTTTGTTATTAATAACGACATGAATGGTCAAGAAGTAACGCCATTTTTAAACTCGTTAACAAAGGATAAAGACACATATTATTTCAATAATTTCTATCATCAAACAGGGTTAGGTAAAACGTCTGATTCGGAATTTATTGTAGAGAATTCGCTATTTGGTTTAGGTCGAGGAGCCGTATTCTTTACACACGGTGGTAACACGTATAACTCAATGGCAGAGCGCTTAGGGGAGAACGGTTACTTTACAAACGTGATGCATCCAAACAATAAATCGTTTTGGAATCGCGATATGATTTACCAATCATTAAATATTCAAAAGTACTATGATGTGAATTCATATGAAGTTGGCGAAGGAGAAGCTGTCAACTGGGGAATGAAGGATATTCCATTCTTCCAGCAATCGGTACAGCATATGACGGAAATGCCACAGCCGTTTTATTCACGTATGATTACATTAACAAACCATTATCCGTTCTATCTGGATCCAGAGGATATTATGATTGATGAGTACACATCAAATTCAGGTACGTTAAACCGCTATTTCCAAACGGTTCGTTACATGGATGAGGCAATCAAAGTATTCTTCGAGGATTTAAAGGAAAAAGGTCTATATGATAATTCAATTATCGTCATGTATGGTGATCATTATGGTATTTCAGAAAACCATAATAAGGCGATGGCGATGTATTTAGACAAGGAAGCTATTACACCGTATGACAGTGCATTATTGCAATCTGTGCCATTATTTATCCATGTTCCAGGTTCAAATGACGGGCAAGTAATGGAAGAGGTTTCTGGACAAATTGATTTACGTCCGACAATTTTACACTTATTAGGTATCGATACGTCGAAAGATATGCAGCTTGGCGCAGACTTGTTCTCTGAAGATCATGAAGATGTAGTGATTTTCCGTGATGGTCGAGTTATTACAGACAAAGTTGTTTATGCAAGCGACGCATGCTACGATAGAGCGACTGGCGAACAAATTGATATTGCGGTATGTGAACCGGTAATTGAGAGTGCAACAACAGAATTAGGCTATTCCGATGCGATTATTAATGGAGATTTACTTCGTTTCTACGATTCGGCGACAGGCAACTTAATACAAAATTCAATGAAGTAATGACAAGGCTGTATAGAAAGTAGGCGAGTGCCACTTTCTATACAGCCTTTTTTCAATATAAAAAGACGAGCTACAAAGTGCAGCTCGTCCTTTTAGTTGCTATTAGTGAAGTTTTGGTGGGTATCCAGCATTAAGAACAGTCATCACAACAAACCATCCGAAGATTGCTGCTGTACCTAGGTTGAAAACAACACCTAGAAGATTTTTTTCTTTAATTGCTTGGAATGTACCAACTACGGCAAAAATAGCCACTAAACCGAAAATAACCATTAATAAATTCATTAAAAAGACACTCCTTTCGACATCAGAAAATGAATGTCGCAAACAATATTCCTCTTCTATTGTAAAACTTATTATGCCTTTTGTCGAGCGGAAAAAGTGACGTTTGTTTGAACTTCGTATACAATTTAAAAGATAAAGTGAAACTTCAATTCAGTGAGGATTTTTGCGCGTTCCTGACTGAGTATTAGTTGAATTTTACGGACAGTGTGGTTTTTCTCAAGTCTTGAGGTGGATGTCTTGTATCTGTACCTGTCGCTTTGCTTTCGGTACAATAAACATCTGTACCTGTCGCTTTGTTGTTGCTGCCGCTTCGCTTTCGCAACAGAAAACATCTGCTGACGCTTTGCTTTCGCACAGAATTCGGTACAATGAACATTGACGCTGCGCTACTGTCCGTTAATGCGGGATAAAGTTGATGGAGGTTTTAGAAATGAAATTAAGTACACGTACATATCCACTTGGGCCAATCCAAACAAACTGCTATATCGTGAGCAATAGAAGCAAACAATGTTTAATTTTTGACCCCGGTGAAGAGGGTGAGCGTTTAATTCGCGACATCAAGGCGAATCAATTAAAGCCACTCGCTATTTTTTTAACGCATACCCATTTTGACCATATTGGAGCAGTAAATGAGGTGCGTGATGCCTTTAACATACCTGTTTATGTGCATGAAAAGGAAGTGGCATGGCTGGCGGACCCGATGAAAAACGGTTCAGGTAAATATGCAGAGCTGCCAAATTACATTGTTGATGAGCCACAAGACGAGCATATTATTCGGGGCGAGCAAGTATTCACCATAGAAGATTTCACATTTAAAGCCGTATTTACACCAGGGCACTCACCAGGCAGTATTTCTTATATTTTTGAAGAGGGCGGCTTTGCCATTGTCGGTGATACATTGTTTGAGGGGAGTATCGGGCGTACAGATTTAATTGGTGGCTCAATGTCTGTCCTGTTGCAATCAATCCATGACAAGCTTTTGACATTACCAGAGGATACGATTATTTACCCAGGGCATGGTGATTACACAACGCCAGCTGCTGAAATGGAAGCAAATCCATTTTTGAATGGGTTTTAAGAGGGGGAGACTGTCTGAACTGCAGATAGTCTCCTTGCTTTTAGTTTGATTGAGCGAATTTGGTTGATGGATGAGCGATTTCCGATATTGGATGAGCGAATATCAAGGTTTGATGAGCGAATTTGCCGCTTCGTTGAGCGAATCATTACTTTTGAACTAACAACCTATTAGCAGAAATGCTAAACAAATGATGGATCGTTTTTTCATCGTAATTCCCCCTAGCCCATTAGACGGCTAACAAGAGGGCGTGTTACAAAAACAATAAATAAAAAAGCGCGGACGAATTTGTCCACGCTTGCATCCTAACTATTTATTAGTGAGGCTTTAATTGAGCGATTAATGTCCTGCGCCAGGTGTGTGCATAAATGTTGTGTAGTATGTGAACCCTGCGAAGAAAATCGTTAAATAAGCACCGAAAATGTACATATACATGCGCTCTGAAAGGTTTAAGAAGCCTAATAATAAGAATAATCCAGTATTACCTAAGAATAATAGCGAAACCTCATACATATCACCTAAGTAGAATAAAACAGTGAAAATACCTGTCCAGAATGCCATAACTTTATACATATTGCTCATGTGTAATTCCCCTCCTTCTATATACAGATACAATCTTCTCCAATCCATTATAAATGATTACACTGGAGAAAGTAAACTGGAACTTCCATATTCTTTGTGACAAAGAAGTGTACATTTTTCTTGGGAATGTACCAAGCTATTTATTATGTTAACCAAAATTGACAGTGATGAAACATGTTGTCTGGATAACAGTGTGTAAAAGTTAAAGCGTGTACAAAAAAAGTCAAAATTTAAAATATCGATTTAAAAAAGTAGGTCAAAAATTTATTTTAGCAAAACGGCTTTTCAACTGCTTTTTTCCTTTCTATAATGGCGCTAAGATAGCTAGTTAGCGAAAAATAGAAAGCGAGGTGTAATTACATGGAAACAGAATCGATTGTTGTAAGAAAAAGTGAGCAATTGATTGAGGAGGCATTAGCCTTTAGTGCATCAGATATCCATTTGTCCCCAGCAAACGGCTGTTACAGCATTGTTTTTCGAAAGTATGGAAAAATGTATGTCAAAGGAGAGCTTCCACAAGAGTTAGCTATGAGAATTATTACGTATTATAAATTCTTATCCGCGCTCGACATAAGCGAAAAACGAAAGCCTCAAAGTGGTGCATTTCAAAAAGAAATTGCACAAACTGTTTATGCCTTTCGGATATCGACATTACCTTCTGTTTTAGGGAAGGAAAGTCTAATTATACGTATTCTAGAGCAAAATATAACTTTGCCATTTATAGAGCTGAGCTATGATGCAGCCATGGCGGGGAAAATTGAACAGCTTGTGCAGCATAGACAGGGAATGCTACTTTTCTGTGGCGCAACAGGTTCTGGCAAGTCCACATCCCTCTATTCTTTAATCCACTATTGTTGCACAGTGCTAAAGCGCCATGTCATTTCATTAGAAGACCCAGTTGAAAAAAATTATGAGCAAATTGTACAAATCCAAGTGAATGAGCGTGCTGGTGTTACGTATGCAGAAGGCTTAAGGGCTATTTTGCGCCATTCTCCTGATGTGATTATGATTGGCGAAATTCGCGACACGGAAACAGCCAAAATTGCTGTTCAAGCTGCATTAAGTGGTCATTTAGTGTTATCCACTGTTCATGCTAAAAATACGGTAAATTGCTTATATCGATTAATGGATTTAGGCATATCACTAGATGAATTAAGGCAGGCAACGGTGGGTATTATTGCACAGATGCTTATTGAAACAGGGATAGAGGATGAACGCAAAGCAATATTTGAGCTTTTAAGTGATGTTCAGCTATATGAGGCATTTTCTGCGCTAGCGCGTAGTAAAGTTTATTCACTTCAGTATCAGCACACATTAGAGCATCAACGTTATTTGTTGGAAGGGCAATCTTATGCAAACTTTACGCATTCATAATAGCCTTGTAAAATTCGCTATTCGTAAGAGAATTCGAGTGAAACGGCTTCCTGAATTAATCACGCGGATGAGCCAACTATTGCAAGAAGGATACACATTCCATGATTGTATGACGATGTTATTGCCTTATCATGTGAAAGATTATGACTATTGGCAGAAGCTAATAGATAGCTGTTTTCAAAAAGGGCAGAGCGTCACATTTATATTACGACAATTAGGCGTAAGACCACAATTTTTAATTGCTATTCAGCTAGCAGAAACAACAGGGCAGCTAGCTGATACATTACAAGTCGTTGCGCAGCAAATGGTGTTTCAAGAAAAAATGAAGCAGCGCTTTACAAAAATCTTAATATACCCAATCCTTCTATTCACTTTTATCATTTCACTCTTTATTGCTTTTCGCCTCTATTTTTTACCTACAATCGAACAAATGCTACATTCTAGAACGACGAAAGCTGAAAATTCGACTATTCAATGGACAAAATTTTTTCTGCACGTACCAGACTACTTTATTATTTTCGCATGTTGCCTGCTTACCATAATCGTTATTATTTTAATTTACATTCGACGAAAGAGGGTGGATTTACAACTTTATATTTTAATGAAAATACCGATTTTGCGTTATTTATGGCGCTTGCTTATGACGAGGCAATTTGCGCGGTCACTAGGTGATTTATTAGTGAGTGGCATGTCATTGCAACAATCGCTCTTCTATTTGGAGCAGCAACAGCTTCAACCACAGCTTGCTTATATGGCGCGATGTATTCATGAGCGTATTATTTATGGCGATAGTTTAGCGCGTACGATTTTACTAATTGGCTTTTTCTTTCCACGTTTTGAACAATTTGTTGATCACGGAGAAAAAAGTGGACTGCTTGGTCGAGAATTGTTAATTTATGCAGAATTACTTGACCAAAAGTTAGAAAATACGATGCAAAATGCAATGCAACTTATCCAGCCTATCCTATTTTTAGTCATTGCAACATGTATTATTGCAGCTTACTTAAGCATTTTATTACCAATGTATAAAATGCTGGAAGTTATTTGAGGAGGAGAGGAAGATGAAAAACGAAAAAGGCTTTACTTTAGTGGAAATGCTTATTGTATTACTAATCGTTTCAGTTTTGATTCTGGTTACTATACCGAATATTACGAAGCACTTCGCTTCAATTGACGACAAAGGATGTTCCGCCTATATAACAATGATTCAAGGTCAGGTAGAGGCGTATAAAATCGATCATATGACAACACCGACAGTGCAAGATTTATTTAGTGAAAATTATATAGAAAGTGAGGAGGCAAGATGCCCGAGTGGTGAGCTTGTCACAATCAGCGCGGAAGGGAAAGTGATGCGAATGGAAAATAGTGATGGGGGATGAGCGTGGTTTCACTTTTATCGAAATGCTGTTCGTACTAGCGGTTGTATCATTGCTTAGCTTTTTCGTTGTCACTTTTTCTTTTCGACAAATGCAATTAAGCGTTTATGAGCAAACGATACAACAGTTTGAGTTAGATTTAATTGAAATGCAAGCATTGTCCATAAATAATGGATTGACCGCAAGATGCTGGATTGCTGAAGGGAAGGAATTTCAGTGCTTTCAGCGCTATGGAGAATTGCTGATTTCACGTCAACTACCAGAAAATATGCGCATTAATATTTACACGACAAATACGCGAATTGAATTTAATGGCCATGGTACGATTATTAATTTTGGAAAAGTAGAGTTTGTCATGGGAGATCGACGAATGATGTATTCAATTAATTTAGGAAGGGGGAGAATGCGTCTTCTTTCAGAACAGTAAAGGCTTTTCACTCGTAGATACTTTGGTAGGATTAGTAATTATCTTTTTTCTTGCAAGTACACTGTTACCTTTAAGCACTTATTTGCAAGGAAATTTATACAATAAAAAATTGGAGCTTCATGCCAGTGAAGTCGCATTAAATGGTGCTCGTGCGCTACAACTACACCAGATGACAAGCGGCGAGATGACAATTCAAAATGTCACGTATGATTGGTATTACAGTGCTGGCGAAATATGCGTTGATTTTCATAATATAAAGGAGAAGCGTCGAAAATGCATAGGCTTGTGAAAATGATGAAGAATCAACGGGGCTTTACATTTTTAGAGGCATTATTTCAGCTTGTGGCCTTGTTGTTGTTGGCGAAGCTTTTATTGCTAATGATTTTATATATGTCACCTCTTTATCAAAATAATTTTGTACAGGAAGCAGCATGGGAAATGTTTATTGTCGATTTACAAAATTTCATGGTACAAGCTGACGAGGTTGCAATTCGTAATGGAGGAGCTGAAATCCTTATTGCGCAAGGAAATATAAGGCGTTCTATTAGTAAATCGAATGAGACGATTCGCATGCGATTAAATGCAGGCAATGAAATATTATTTGTAGGTATACAATCTTTAAATTTTAGAAAAATCAATAACGAACTTGTGCTAAATGTCGAATTGACGGATGGCACAATAGAGGAGAGAACATTTATTGTCCCATCTGAAAAATGAACGCGGCGCGCTATTTCCTATTGCGATTATCTTGTTATTTCTTATCACAGGGCTATGCATTACATACGCTGCAAATTATCAATCTAAGTTAAATGCGTATAGTTTGTCGGGAATTTCACGTCCCCCTCGGTATATCAATGCTTTAAAGGGTACAAAATTGAGTGTACCCCAATTTGTACCCCGTTTTAATCTTCTAAAGTAAAATCTCGTTAAATAATTGTACAGTTTCTTCTTCAACTCTCGCCAAAGAATGTGCATATACAGCCTCTACCGTCGCTGGATGGTCTCCAATTATTTTTGCCACTGTAATCGTCGGAATTTTATTTGCAATCAATATAGACGTAAAAGTATGTCTTAATCCATGCGGAGTAATCCGAGGCAGCTCGGTTTCTTTTAAAATTTCCTCTAATGCATCATTTACATAACCAGGCCCTATTTCAGTTAAGTGGTAGCGGTCTATAAAAACATAGTCGTCATTTTCGAGAGTCATATTTTTTGACCATTTTTTTTCGATACACCATGTTTTATATTTTTTTAATTGATTTATTAAAATAGGGTTAACATTGATTGTCCTATAGCCATTTTTGGATTTAGGAGGTCCTACTTTTTTTCTGACGCGCGCTCGATCTATCGTTATGGTACATTTTTTAAAATCGATATCGCTCCACCTTAAACCACATAATTCGCCTTTACGTATACCCGATAACGCTAAAGTTAAAATTGCCGTATAATAGGTTGTCGGGTCATACTTTTTGGAGGCTAGTAAAAGTTCTTTTAATTGTTCCTCATCGTAAAAATTGTCTTTCTTTTTTTCTTCTGTACCAAAATCCAAACTTGTAACAAAATTCTCTTTTATAACACGTTCTGTTACTGCGTAATTTAATGCAGATATTACAGTGCGTGTTATATTTTTTACAGTCGTCCTCGAAAATCCATTCTGGAAAAGTTTGTTTACTAGATTTCGTTGCATAACCATATTAGTTAATTGAGCTAATTTGTATTTCCCAATTAAAGGGCGTATATGATTTTCGAGCCTTCCTTCATACACTTCCACCGTCCCAGGTCGCCAGCTATCCTTTTTTACATCTATCCATGTTTCAATCCAACTAGCAATAGTGATATTTTCGGATTCTACGAAACTTTCTTGACTATTCAAAATAGCGGCTTGTACTTCGATTAAAGCGCGTTCCGCATCTTTTAATGTGTCAAAGTCTTGTTTAGTTTTTTCGCGACGGTGTTTTAATTTGTCGTAATATTTGTACCTGTACGCGTATTTAATTGATCCACAGCCATCAACATACTTATAAATACAATCTTTTTTTGTTTTCTCCATTTTGTATCTTGCCATGATTACCTCTTTCTCACGGGCAGGTGCTATTGGGGTAATCTTTTGCATCACTCCTTTCAAATTGAGAATGTACGTTCTTTTTATGATGTAAAGAAAAGGTGTAGCTGGTACACCTTTATTCGTTCGGCATTAGTATGTATAGCCGTATGCACTCCAAAACTCACTAAAATCTTCTTTATTCATGCTTCCAATAAATCTTTTTGTTTGAGAATCCAATTGTTCCCATATGCCAGATCTAATATGATAGGCTGTGGACATTGCATAGAACTTATAAGCATCAACACTATCTAAGTCTTCCCACTTATCGAAGTCCACTTTAGTTAAAGTGTTTTTATCAAAATAGACAGAGGTAGCAATAAGGTCGTTATTCCCTGTAACTATTACGATATTATCGTAGTCATAGTCACTTAACACTTTTAGTATATCCATAGCAACAGAAGGGAAGCCTAATTTTTGAGCAATAAATGATTCGTTACTAAGAGCACTTGTAGTTTCGTAAACAACCGCAATAGAATTATCCTCAATTATAATTTTAGGCTTTGTTAATGATTTGATTTCAGATATGACCTTTTCCATTTCTTCTATTTTTACTAAACGGCTAGAATTTGCAAGAAGGTTTTCAAATGCTTCTTTGTTCTTATCTGATATATTCAGCGTGTAATCTTTATTTAAATCGTATAAAATCTTAGCTCTTTTTTCCATATGTTCTTTCCAATTATTTTGAAAAATCGGGGAATTTGCGCTTTGTCCATTCATCTTTATTTTGATGAGTTCCAAACTCCGTCTATAACTATCATAAAGTGCATATAGGTGAAAATCTTTAAATTCTTCCGCATCGTATTTGACCAACTCATTCAATTCTAATTCAACAGCTTTCTCTAATTCTTCTACTGTAACTTCTTTTGGGAGTTGGTCAGCATAGTCCCATCTTTTTTCAAGTCCTGTTGTAATTTTTTCTATAGCTTCCTCATCAACTTTATTACCACAACCAGTTAAAACTAATAGTAGTGCAAGTGGTAAAATAAGGTAAGTGATTTTTTTCAATTAAAATCATCCTTCCAAATTTAAAATTATGTTCCGTACTGCTGTTTAGGTTTCTCAACCCATTCAAACAATTCGATTACGCCAAGTGGTTCAAAACAGATTGTGAAATTATCAATTGATACGGATAAACCGTATTTACTTGTATACCATTCTAAGGCATCGTCTAAAAAGTTTTCTGTTACATTTAAATAGTCTGCTAACTCATATCGGTTTGCTATATGTAACTTATGGGCTTGTATGATTTTATGCAATGGTACAAGCTTTTTGTATGCCCAACGGCGAGCGTTAAGCTCTTGTTTAAGACTAACTACATTCTTTAAGTCGAGTATATCCCCCGAGCTAGTATGGTAGTGCCCCATTTCTTCGGCAAGGACGCAAGCCTTTTCGATTTGCGAGGGTATGTGTTTATTAATCCATATAACATTGTCTGCATAAAGCCCTTTTGTAGAATAGGGCATCCACTTTTCAAAAATACGAATGTCTAATTGATCAGCTTCATACATTAAATTTTCATAAAGCAACATCCGTATCACTCCTTATTTTTCCTTTGAGATCGAACAAATGCTTTAAACTCTTCAATGGTTTTTAATTCTTCTTCTGTCCATTCTTCGCCTTCTTTGTGAGCCGCAATGGTTTGTATTTCGTATTGGTCAGAAGGGTTTTTATTGTCAGTACGACCAAGCAAGTAATCAACAGAAACATTATATAAAGTAGCTAATTTACTTAAAGTTTCATGGTCAGGACTCCGTTTATCTATCTCATACGCTGTATATGCGGGTCTAGTTACACCAAGGTAATCAGCGACATCCTGTTGCGTTTTCCCGAATTCTTTACGTAACGACTTTAAACGAATACTTAACATTTAACACACCTCCCTATATATGTATTCTAACGTAACAATGCGTTACTTAAAATGTTATGTAACAAAATGAAACATTTTATTTTTAAATAGTTGACAATGTAACGATATGATACTATAGTTAAAGTAACAAATCGTTACAAGGCGGTGATAACGTGAGAACTTGGTTAAAAGAAATTAGGATGCAAAAAGGCTACACACAAGAATTTATTGCTGACAATGCAGAAATCGAAAGAGCCTATTACACAATGATTGAACAAGGTAATCGCAACCCGAGTGTAGCAGTAGCTAAGAGCATAGCTGCATGTCTAGGCTTTGATTGGACACTTTTTTTTGAAGATAAATGTAACGAAATGACACATTTGAGCTTGTCTTAAAAGTTCATTAACCCTACACAATTGAAAAGAGGTGAGAAAATGAAACAACAAGCCAACACGGAATCTCTCGAAGATCCAATCGTTTACGAAATTGAAGATTTAATAAAAATTACTAGATTCAAAGAAGACAAGTTAAAAGAATATTTTTTACACGACCCTCGCATTTCCATGTGGCAAAGGCAAGCAAAGGAACGAGGAAAACGTGTGTGGCTTGCGAAAGAAACACGTGCAGCTATCGAAGAAATATTCAAATATGAATGGCAATGAAAAAATTATGCACGGGCAGGTGCAAAGATAGGTAATGACATTCAAGATAACTTGCTTCTGAAATAAGATTAATAGCTTTTGCAAATTATTAGTAGTCTATTTTCGACTATAGTTCATTTCTGACTTTCGAGAGGGGGTGAAGGTAATGAAAACTTTGTCCCTAGATTTTCCAAAGTTACTTAAAAAATTTAGGAAAGACGCCAAGTTGACACAAGAAGAGGTAGCATATCAACTCAACATAACACAGTCGCACGTTAGTAAATACGAACAAGGACGTAAAATCGTGGATCTCGAAACGTTCTTGCGTTGGGTACAAATAACGAACTGCGAAGCACATGCAGCAGCAATTGTATTTGGTGCAGATGTAATTATGCAAGCCAGCCAATTAATCTCGATTGTGCCAGCATTCATTACTAATTTTCAATTTTTTATGTGAGGTGAAGGGGTATGACATTAGACGAATACCGCGCGGAGTTAGCGCATCTGCAACAAATGTACAGTAACACTAACTGTAAACGTTGTCGTATACGCTTACTCGACAGAATCTATGTGACAAGAGAAGCGATTATCGATCACTATAGACACGATGCATTAATAGAATCATTAGAACAACGTGGAGTTGCAGCGAAGGTTGTGAAACGCTTCAAGATCGAGAAATCGATTGGACCAAACGGGGAGGCGGTGAAGGCAGTTGTTAAAGTGGATGCTTGACTATTTTTTCATGATAGACGACTGGCGGGAGTTAAGCGATACAGATTTAGCGTATTTAGGTTTGTTAACACTAGCTGTTGTGTTTTCACTTGCGCTGATTATAGCTCTGTGGTAGGTGGTGATGAAAGTGGAAGCAATTGAAGTTACGTATGACAAACAAGGTAGGATGAATTACCATCCTGAATATCATTTTGCACATGGGAAGCCATTTGAAGAAAAAGAGCTAGAATACCTATGCAAATTTTATGAGTCAGATGGAGCCGCGAATATTTCTTTTGCGCTTGGCCGGACAGAAAGTACATTACGCGAAAAAGTTAGAGCGTTAAAGATAAACGATTTATTTGAACACTATAAGAATCTAAATAAACATTGGTAAGGAGGAAGCGCATGTTAAAAGTTAACGGGTCAGCCATTACAAAGGGACCATATACAGTATGTTTACCACTGGACGAGGCGGTATATGAAGCCATGTCAACTGAAGAAGCACGAGTGTTAATCAGCGAGGCAATAAAGTCGCAAACGCATAGGGATGTACAGGTGAGTCATGTCAATATCTATGATTACGAAGAAGTTGAAGAAATTAACGCATTACAAGCGATAAATCACTATTTAGTGCAAGGGGAGCGAGTGGATGGCGTATTACATCACATCGTTACGAGCGAGATTAATAGGTTACAAGAAATGCTAGAAGGAAATGACGGTATGAGTGTACGAGAAATCAGAGCACAGTTTGTAGATCTGCATCGTCAGCTGTTAGCTTCTCAAAATGAAAAACTACGCAAAGCATTGGCAGGTGAATCCAATGATTAGATTTATCCAAAAGTTTTTTAGTAGGTGGACAAGCCTCACAACTAAACAAAGGCTTGTATGTATATCAAATTGTATAAAAAAATAGCCGCCCAATCGGATGCAACGATTAAACGGCGACTAACATATACAAGTCTATTATAACACAAAATCAGACGTTTGCGAGAACTATCTCGCTCTCGTCAAGCAGTCTATAAAGTCCTCCTCGCAGGTTGGTTACCTGCTTGTAGGCTGCTTGATGGGAAGACCATCGGGAAGGTGGTGGAATGATGCAAAAAGCAGCACATACACATTGTGGTGAGTGTCGTCAGAGATTTTCAGCAGGAGAGATAGTCTATTACACATGGTACGAAAACGACACGTTTTACAGCAACTGTAAAGCTAAATTAAACACGTTGGTGTCGGTTGAATACTTGGACTGGCAACAACGCATTGCAAAAAAGAAAGCAGGTGAAATTATGTCTATTCATGAGAAATTGCGATTGGCAAACGATGTCATTAAGAAATACGACATTGAGAAAAATGTGCTACGTGTCACAGTGGATAATGTGGCAATTGTAGAAATTTTAATAGACGATGAGAGTTTAATCGTCTCGCTTGAAGGAGTGCAAACCGAAAATCTTATAGGGGGTAGGTTTAATAAAATGACAAGAGTTATTGTCGACAATGTGGATATTCGCGCGTTTCATAATTAAAACCTAACGCTGGCACGCTAGGTTTTAAGGTCATACGCAAAACTTATGTAACGCTATTGTAGCGTATGGCCGCCTTTAAATCAAGAGAGGAGGCAACAATATGGTTTTTTCGGACAATAACACGAATATTTCGGCTGCACTTGCGAAATCGTGGGCAGCTATTCAAACGCCCAAGCACAATAAAACGGTGCAAGTAAGGACAAAAAACGGCGGCTCTTACACATTTGAATATACGGACTTCGCAGGAATCTTAGAAGCTGTAAGAGCTATCTTTGTAGAAAACAAGTTAACTATTATGCAAAACAGCTATACACAAATGGAACATGACAAAATTTTCGCTTGTGTAGAAACGATTATCCTGCATGAGTCAGGCGAATTTGCAAAATCTTATCCACTCAAATTCCCAGCTGCTAGCAGTATGCAAGATTTTGGTGGACAGATTACCTACATGAAGCGTTACAGCCTAGCTGCGATGCTTGGTATTGCGACGGAAAAAGACGATGATGCAAATGGTGCGAGTGGCAACGACTATCAATATGTACAAGAGCCGCCACGTCAGCAGACGCCACCGCAACAACAGGGGACACAACAACCGACAGGGCTTATCACACAAAAGCAAATGCAACGCTTAGATAAGGTGTTATTACCGCTTGCAGAGTCGCAAGGCATTAAGGCAGATACACTTTACAACAATAGCCTACAAAAGTGTAATATCGCTCAAAAATTGTCTAATCAATTGACGACGCAAGAGGCAAGTTTATTAATTAAATATTTGGATGGTGTAGCGGTAAAAGTAGCTGAAATGGCACAAAAAGAAGCACAGGCACCACAAGAGCCTGCTGAGCCAGCTCATACGCAACAGTCTGACAAAATCACACCAGGGCAATATAAGGACCTAAAAGGTGTGCTTAACGCGGCAAGTACCCGTACAAAAATGGACAAAGATGGTGTCATGTACTATGCCAAGATGCAACTCGGTATAGAGGATGCTATTTTGATAGACAATTTGACGCAAGAACAAGCAAATAAAATGATTGATTTTATTTCAAGGATTCCAGCAGCAAATACGGGAGGAGCATAGTTTATGAAAATGACAGGAAACTATAATCGAAAGGTGATTCAAGCTCTTACAACAGAGGGCTTGAATCATAAAATAGCCGATAGCGAAAAGCGCGGCTGGCAAGTAAGCGGAGAAATGAGACAGCTATTAAACGGACATTGGATGTGCCTAATGGTCAAAAACAAGCAGTAGTAAGGGAGGGGCTTCCTCGTGAAGAACATCGTAAGAGTAGAAAAAAACAAGGACTACACAATCATTAACAACACATCATTGTATGATGAACGTCTCAGCTGGAAGGCAAAAGCAATTCATGTATTTATGTTGTCTAAGCCGGACGATTGGACGTTTCATAATATCGAGTTGATGAAATGGGCGAAGGATGGTAGAGATGCCTTTGCCTCAGGGCTGAAAGAGCTGAAAAATTACGGTTATATCAAAAAAGAACGACGACGAGGCGCAAATGGCGAATTTGAATGGGTAACGGTCGTGTACGAAGTGCCAACTTTAACAGAGCCGGAGGAATTGGATGATGCACACAATCCACCATCCCCTGATTTACCATGTACGGAAAACCCGTCTATGGATAAACCATCAACGGAAAACCCGTATACGGAAAATCCGTTAACGGGAAAACCGTCTACGGAAAACCCGCAACTACTAAGTACTGATATACCAAGTACTGAATTACTAAGTACTAATAAACTAAGTACTGAATTAAAAAATATTAATAAAGATGATGAAGAAGAGGTTTCGCCTGCACCAGCAAAGCCAAAGGAAAATGCCTTCACATTTTATCAAGCAAATGGTTTTGGTGCTCTAGGTTCGCATATCAGCGAAAAGGTAGGTGCTTGGATTGATGATATGGGGGACGAGCTTGTTATTCACGCTATGAAGCTGGCAATTGAGAATGGTGCCGTTCGCTGGAATTACGTAGAAAGCATCTTGCGTGGTTGGTCACAAAAGCAGATAAAGACTGTTGAGCAGGCAGAAGCCGAAAAGCTACGCTTTGCAGCTGAAAAAAGTAAGCAACAAGCACAAAGGCGCCCAGGGAACTTCGGACGCAAGGTTGAGATTGTGCCGGAATGGATGCATAAGGAGCAAAAGCCTTCTGCAGCTCTTGAAGTACCCAGTCCTTTGAACAATGAAAATACAGACATTGACGCAGAGTATCAAAAACTACTTGCAGAGTTTAGAAGGACTGATTCGGGGGAGGCGAGAGAATGAAAAAGCCTTACAGAAATGTGTTTCCGTCCTTAACGGCTCTTTTTGAACAATATGCTATGCCATGTGAGCAAATCGTTTATGAGGGTAAATCATACAGGTTTGTTGAAACGTTAGAAGAAGCAGATGAATGCATAGACGTTTATCACAACAAAGAAGATCAACACTTTGTAAAAATTCATTTGGCTAGCAATAAGCCGTACTATATCGATACTTATTACCATGTTGAAGAGTGTCATGCGACAGTGTAAACGGTGCGGCCGCGCATTACGCAACGGTAAATCAATGGAGCGTGGTTATGGTCTTACTTGTTGGCAACATCACTTGGACGAGCTAGAACAGCAGTTTTTGAAAATCCAACTAACGATAGACGACATAATGAAAATGGATCAGGAGGAGCAGACAGATGTATAAAGCAGTGAACAAACCAAAATCAGTATCGCATGCCAACAGAGGCAAGCACCTAGAACGCCTTATTGACATGTCGAATACCAAGTACCGCAATGCAGGTATCGCAGATATACGCAAAATCCCGACGCCTGTGCAAATTACGAAGTCACTCGGAAATCGAGTAGAGGGGCGCAAGGAAAAAGCGGAATGGGTGGATTATGCAGGAGTCTGCAATGGACGAGCAATCGTGTTTGATGCAAAAGAAATCAAGGGCAAGAGCTTCCCACTCAAGAACTTACATGACCACCAATATGAGCTTCTTTGCTCATGGTATAACAAGGGCGCCCTTGTCTTCTTGTTAGTCTATTTTTCGGACATCCAAAAGTTTTATCGATTACAATTTCCAAGCTTAGAAGAGTATTGGTTGGCTGCTAAAGTTGGTGAACGCAAATCGATCCCGCTAGAAACTTTTGAACGACAAGCGTTTGAAGTGAAGTCGGTTGACGGCTACGCATTACATTATTTATTGCCATTCATTTGAGTGAGGTGAATGAACATGTTAGTCGCACGAGGATGGTTACTACAGTGTGTACTTAAAAAACCGTCCTGACCATGCACCGGTAGGCTCATATCTTACTAACTTTTTTGAGGTAATAGCGCCTTATGAGGGAACCGTGAAGGTGAACGATGTAACAGAAATTAAGCGAAAAATAACGCAATCGGTGAACGATATGCCAAAAATGTCGCAAAAAGTATCGAGAAATCAAGAATATGAACAATTGAGCTTGTTTTAAAGAAGTCGAAACAATCGAAGATTTTATTACTGAGGAGGAAGCGGTATGGGGGAATTACAAGTAATTGAACAAAAAATGGTGCCGTTTGGTGATGTAGACCTTTTAGCTGTAAAAATGACGAATGGGAAAATTTATGCAGCGGTTAAATGGGTTTGCGAAGGAATTGGGCTAAGTGAGGGGCAGCAAAAAGCAGAACGTAAGAAAGTGCAAGAAGATTTAGTACTTTCGAAAGGGGGACGAAATTTCAACCTCCCTACAAATGGTGGTGTACAAGAAGTTTCGTGTATCGAGTTAGATTTCCTTCCGTTGTGGCTAGCGAAAATTTCAATCACACCATTAATGCAGCAAACGAACCCTGTAGCTGTTAAAAATCTAGTGAACTATCAACTGAAAGCGAAAGATGTATTAGCCGAGGCCTTTTTGAGTAGCCCAAAGCTATTGACTGAACGAGAGCAATTAAAAGCTTCTATGCGATTATCGCTGGAAATGTCCGAAGAGGTGGAAGCGCTCAAGGGAGAAGTCAGCGAAATGAAAGAAGATGTCGAGCACCTTAAAGACAACATCTTTATCAACAGTTCACAAGCGAAGGCTATCCGCCGAAAAGTGGGCGAAAACGTGTATGAGGCATTAGGCGGCAAAGAAACTAACGCTTTCAAACGATTAAAGGCGAAAACATTTGCCGCGTGCTGGCGTGAGTTCCGCAATTATTTTGACATCAGTGAGTACAGAGAGCTACCACGCATTAGATTTGAGGATGCCATGCGTTTTCTGATCGCTTGGCAACCTAACACCGAATTGCGCTTAGAAATTGAACACTATAATACTCAATTACAATTGCATTTGGTGAAGTAGTTTTTAAATGAATTGGAGGAAAAGGACAAATGAAAGCTATCACAATTACACAACCTTGGGCTTCGCTAATTGCCCTTGGCGAAAAGCAATTTGAAACGCGCGGCTGGTCAACGAGTCATCGTGGGAAAATAGCCATCCATGCTGGTAAGAAGGTAAATGAGGAAGCATTCGAGGATTTCAAAGCCATCTTTAGAAAGCATGGCATTACATCGGCTAAAGAGCTACTGACAGGCGCTGTTATTGCTACAGCTAATTTAGTAGAGTGCCATAAAGTTACATCTGAAGATTATGAGCAAGCTATGGCTGTCACAACAGGCCCAAAAATTAGCGGACAGGAATATCGATTGGGTGATTATACACCACACCGCTATGCGTGGGAGGTTGATGGTGTACAGCACTTGCCAAAGCCCATACCAGCTAAAGGGAAGCTCAGTTTGTGGGAGTGGCAACAAAGCATTTGAACCATTTTGTATAGTACCAGGAGGTGATTGAATGATTGAAGAATTATGGCAT
>NZ_PYWN01000155.1 GCF_003049505.1 Metasolibacillus meyeri | reverse complement strand
CCCTAATGCTCCTGGCGACACTGTCCCTAGAAGAAATTTTGTATTAGCCCCACCACTTAAACTCGCTTGTAAATTCGTAATGACTCCTGCTCCTACTTTAGTTAATGTAATGTCTTGTTGAATGGCATCTCGTTGACTAACATTATAACCCTCTGTCAAATTGGTAAAAGTAACTGAGTCTGGGGATACGGTAAAGGTTGGGTCTGTTGCAGCAATTTTGATAACTGGAGCCTTTGCTGCTTGTAAATCTCTCGCATCTTTATTACTTTCAACTACTGATTGTTTCTGTAACTGTGTTACCATTATAGGTCCTTCAATATTTACGAAAGCATTTACTGTAGAGCTTTCTGGTAATCCAAGCATCCCTATAAAAAACACAAAGCACAATGTACTTAACAGTAACTTTCTTCTCATGAATTTCTCCCTCCTTATTCTATTGTAAATGTATTTCCATCAAAAATAATAAATTTTATACCCTTAACAGTCTTATAATACAACAAAAATACCAATATTAACAGACGGAATTTTCAGATTATTAAAAAATAAAAACTGCCCTAAAACCTAGGACAGTTTTCCACTTTCTTTTATATGCAACCTTACTTTTTACGTCCAATCATATTAAAAACGATATTAAGGACAATCGCTGTAACAGCGCCACAGACAATTCCGTTCGATGCTAAATCATTCAAGCCAAATTTTGAAGGTAACGCTACAAACAGCTCTGGTACAACCGATACACCGATACCTAGTCCAACCGAAATGGCTACAATCATCGCATTTTCCATTGATTTTGCGATTTCAGGTGCTAGCATTTTAATCCCTTGTGTAATAACCATACCAAACATCGCTAGCATTGCTGCACCTAGCACAGGGTATGGGATAATTGTCGTCAATGCTGCAAGCTTTGGTAAAAAACCTAGTGCCACTAACATCCCGCCTGTAATAAAAATAACTTTGCGGTCACGTACACCTGACACTTGAATTAGACCAACATTTTGTGAAAACGTCGTATACGGGAAAGCGTTGAAAATCCCACCAATAATAGAAGCCAAACCTTCTGAACGATAGCCTTTTGCTAAATCCTTTGATGTTAATCGCTTATCACAAATATCGCTTAAGGCATAATAAACACCTGTCGATTCAACAAGCGATACCATGGCCACTAAAGTCATTGTAATAATGGCAGATATCTCAAATGTTGGTGTTGCTAAATAGAAGGGCATTGCCACATGTAACCAGGATGCTTCGATTACTGGTGTGAAATCAACTTTTCCTATAAATATCGCAATCACCGTTCCAATCACTAATCCTAATAATATAGCGATTGCACGAATGAAACCTCCAGAAAAACGATAAATCAATATAATAATTAGTAAGGTAATAAAGGCTAAACCAACATTGGAACTTGATGCAAAATCAGCCGCCCCTTGTCCACCACCCATATTGTTAATAGCTACGGGAATTAAGCTAATCCCAATAATTGTTACAACAGAACCAGTAACAACAGGTGGGAAAAAGCGTACTAATAAACCAAAAACACCTGAAATTAAAACTATAATGACACCTGAAGCGATAATTGCACCATAAATTGCTCCTAGTCCACTTGATGAACCGATTGCAATAATCGGTGTTACCGCTGTAAATGTACAACCAAGTACAACAGGTAAACCGACACCGATATATTTACCTTTCCATACTTGCAATAATGTGGCGATACCGCACATCATAATATCAATTGCTACTAAATATGTCATTTGTGCTGGAGTAAAATTCAGTTCAGCCCCGATGATTAAAGGCACTAAAATTGCTCCTGCATACATGGCAAGTAAATGCTGAATACCTAATGTTGTTGCCTTAAAGCCATTCATAAAAAATTTGACCTCCTACAGTCCTAATCAAAAAATTCGACTTTACCGTTTGCTAACGATTTAATATTTGCTAGTGATTCGATACGTAAGCCTTGCTGACGTAACTGCTCGCCACCTTTTTGGAAGCCCTTTTCAATGACAATTCCTGCACCAACAATATGTGCGCCTGCTTGCTGCGCAATATCTAATAAGCCCTTTAATGCTTCTCCATTTGCTAAGAAATCATCAATAATGATGACGCGATCATCTGCTGATAAGAAATTTTGAGAAACGGAAATTTCATTTACTTCATTTTTTGTGAAGGAATGTACTTTTGCTGAATATAAATTATCCGTTAACGTTAACGATTTACGCTTACGAGCAAACACGACTGGTGCACCAAGCACTAAACCTAAAAATGTCGCAGGTGCGATACCAGAAGATTCAATTGTTAACACCTTTGTAATAATTTCATCGCTGTAGCGATTTGCAAGCTCCTCCCCTACTTCCTGCATTAACATAGGGTCAATTTGGTGATTTAAAAAAGAATCCACCTTTAACACAACATCTGATAATACTTTGCCTTCTTGCTGAATTTTATCTTTTAAAAGCTTCATTCTAAAGCTCCTCCTTTTGAAATAATAAAAAAACTCGAAAAGCTACCCCCTTAGCGAGAAGAGCCTTTCGAGTTGAAAATTACTGAAAGAACATATAACAAAAAATAGGCATAGCGCCTTTTGTTATTTCTTCTCATAGTCGACCTCTTTACGGGATGTCGGTAGAAACTTACGAGCCATATTCTCGTCATTATATGAGTATTAAGAACGTTCCAATTATACGTAGCTATACGCCCGAATGCAAGAGCAGAAAAGCAAATATTTCTTCACACTATTTTCCTGTGGCATTAAAAATAGCTTGTAGTTTATCTTTAAACGCTTGAAATGCCTTGCCTTCTTTGCCGTAGTAGCTCATACTACGACATGCTAAAATTTTCACGGTATTGCCATTTTTACAATTTAGCTCTGCAAAAATACCTAGCTCCTCTAATTCCTGCACTTTGCTCACCTTGCTATAATAATCAGTTAATTGCTCTGCAAAGTTTGCTCGAAATTGCTGTACTGCCTCTGTGCCTTGCAGAATGATAAATCGCGGCTGAAATTCCTCCACGACTTCTTGAAAAATAACTTGTCCTCTTTTATATAAATCAGGCGCTTCCTTATGTACTCGTTTTAATTCCTGTGCTCCTTGTATTTGCAAAGTATTGATATACGTAGCAATTGCATGTTCATCTAGCTCTTGCTGTAGCCATTCCATAAAATAAGTCATTCCAAAGTATTCACGTGACTTCTGCTTCATTTCATAGCCATACATTTCATCAAATAACAAGCCATTTACCAACGCATCAATATAAACACGCTCATCTGTCGTATCGCTTTCAATTTTTGGTGCAGCAAATGCACCTACTACAAATATGGATGATTTATACGGATTGCCATCCACCTGAAATGGTCGAAATGCTAGTCGCGCATCGTCATCCGTCACCCATGCTTTAATTTTTTTATAAAATCCTGTCGATACTGCCATCTGCTTCACTTCCTTCGAACAATGATTGCTTGCATTTTAGCATATTTTCACCATCTTTTCCTAGCGTACATAAGCAACCTTTTAGAAATCCATTTCCACTTGCTATATAATGAGGTGATTATGCGCTACGAGGAGGATGGTTATGGGTATGAACTCATCACATCAAACAAATAAAAAAATTACAAAGCAAACATGGCTTTTCGTCATAGCTATTTTTCTTATCGCGACAACATTACGTACACCTCTCACTGTTGTAGGACCTGTTATTCCTTTTATTCGCGATGATTTAGGGATTTCTAATGGGCTTGCAGGCTTTTTAACAACGATTCCATTATTAGCATTTGCAATTATTTCACCATTTGCTGCACCAATTGCACGTAAATTCGGGATGGAGCATACGCTGTTTTATTCTGTCATTTTACTAGCAGCAGGCATTATTTTACGCTCTATAGGCTTTACAAGCTTGCTTATTGGTGGTACAGCATTAATTGGAATCGCCATAGCCTTTGGCAACGTGCTTATTCCTAGTTATTTTAAGTTGAAGTTCCCTTTACATATCGGACTTTTAATGGGTATTTATACAGTATCAATGAACGCTTCTGCTGGATTAGCTGCTGGTATAAGTCACCCTATTGCTGCAGCATCGACAGGCTGGCAAGGTGCTCTTAGCTTTTCTGTTATTCTTTGTGTTACAACGATGATTGCATGGTTCCCTTTACTACGTAGCAATAAGGTAGAGGCAATGACGCCCAGCGCTAATCAGCAACGTACAAAGCTTTCCCGCTCTGGTCTTGCTTGGGCTGTCGCTTTAACAATGGGACTACAATCTTTCTTTTTCTACTCTTTAGCTACATGGCTACCAGAAATATTTGTATCACAAGGTATCGCACCTGAAAATGCAGGCTGGATGGTTACAATTATGCAGTTTGCACAAATTCCAATGACTTTTATTATGCCGATTATTGCAAGTAAGCTTTCTTCTCAGCGACCTATTACGATATTCTTTATAATTTGTTATTTCATTGGTTTTACAGGACTACTGTTAGAATGGACGAGCTTAGCAATTGTTTGGATGATTTTCCTCGGCTTCGCAGGTGGTGCTTCCTTCGGGTTATGTATGATGCTTTTCACTTTGCGTACAAATACAGCTTATGAAGCCGCTCAATTATCTGGCTTCGCCCAATCAATTGGTTATTTGCTAGCGGCCATTGGACCTACCGCACTAGGCTACATCCACGATATAACGGATAGCTGGTATGTTCCAAATATGATTTTTATAGCTGTCACAGTTTTGCTTTTCATCACAAGTATGATCAGCTCGCAAAACCGTACAATCTAATACGAACATTTGTACTTTTTTGTGTTATAATGAAAGGTATCATTATAGTAAGGAGTACACATTTTGAAAAAAAGAAAGAAAAAACGTAAAAAAAGCTTATTAACTTCATTGCTTCAATTATTATTAGTAGCCGCTGGTGCTGCTGGTTGGTATTTTACAAAAACGTGGGAAGGCATTGTCACTGCCATTGTGATTTATTTCGTTGTCATTATTTGCTGCACAATTTGGTTTAAAACGAGGCGACTTGCTCGTTTACGTAGAGCAGGAATTAAAGAAGTCGATACGATGACCGGAGAGGAATTTGAAAAGTTTTTAGGGCAGTTATTCAAACGTCGTGGCTATAAAGTGTCTTATACTGCTACTTCTGGTGATTACGGAGCTGACCTTATTTTAAAGGATCGCAAAGAAATTATCGCTGTACAAGCGAAGCGCTATAGCGGCACAGTTGGCGTAAAGGCCGTACAGGAAATTATTGGCGCAGTCAAAATGTATAATGCCACAGAAGCATGGGTTGTAACAAATAGCCGTTTTACAAAGCAGGCTATCAAGCTGGCAAATATTAATGATGTTTATTTAATTGACCGTGAAGAACTGATTGACCTAATTCTGAAAAAATAAAGCGTAGTCCTATAACAGAGATATTTTTCAAGCCTTTTAAGTGCTGTGTGATTTACTCTTTAAAAACCTCAATAACTGCCAAGAAAGTGGTGTGGTGTGCTAACCTACTTTCTTGGCAGTCCATCTCAGCCTACTATTTGTCTAATTTGAATGTTACATCACCGATGCCCATTTCAACGTTGATATTAATTGTCACATCTTCCTGACCATAAGCTTCATTAACATATACGCCTTTCTCTTGAGCGATAAAGCCAGCGATATCTACAGTACCAATCCCTTTTTCTACTGTAATTTTCACCCCTACTGTTGATGGTAAAATAACAGTTGTTTTGCCAACACCTGATTCAATTGTTGTATCAAAGCTTTTCGCCCAATCGCCACCTAAGTTGACAGTCAAATCGCCGATACCTGTATCAATGTCTAAACTTTCAAGTTGTAGTCCTTGTAAATCAAGATTTGCCACGGCTGCACCTGTTTTCACATCTAAGTTCATCGGAACATCTTCATTCAGCATTAGTTTCCAGTTACTTTTTACTTCTGATAGCCCTATGCCTTTGCCACCTTTTTGCTCAATCTCTACTTTACCCGTTTGCCCTTTTAGCTTATAGCTTACTTGTGGAGCTAATTTTTTATTATTATATTGCGCAGTGCCCTCTACCCATTGTTGTGCGCCTTTTTCAACTGTTACTTCTCCTAGCCCAAGGTCAATATCCACATTTAAATTTGTTGCTTTATCTTTTTCAACTTCAATCGACTCTTCTTTAGTTTTGCCTGGTATAAAAGAAAAACACCCTGCTAACATCATGACTGAAGCACCTACTACTGCACCAAGTATTATCATTTTTTTCATTCTTAATATCCTCCTTCTACATACTGTATATGTTATCTTTAGTATATAGAAGTAATGTTTTCCTCAAAACCTTCTTACGTTGGAATTACTACTAAGCCTCTAGACTGATATGGTTAAAATGGAGACTTTTGATAAAAGTAATTTGGCTTTTTTATTTCATTGGAAATTGGCTTATGAAAAATATGTGTTGTTGCTGGAGACAAAGGTGGAATTAACCATGTCCAATTGCCTGTTACTTCACGGTCCGCTGCTTCTTCCTGCTGCTCAAAAAGCTTAAATTGCTGTGCAGCTGTATGATGATCGACGATGCTAACCCCCGCCATTTTAAAGGAGTGTAGCACTGCAATATTAAGTTCCACCAAGGCCCGATCTTTCCACAGTGAACTGTTTGATTCACGCAGAATACCCATTTTATCCGCAACAGCAGGTAGCATATTGTAGCGTTCCACATCGGCAAAATTACGCGCACCAATTTCTGTCCCCATATACCAACCATTAAATGGCGCAGCAGTAAACTCAACTCCACCACAGCTAAAGCCCATACTCGAAATAATTGGCACAGCATACCATTTTAATTGTAACTCTGCGAAGTTATCATATTCTGGATGTGTCATTTCAACTTCTAGTACATGCTTTTTCGGAATCTCAAACCATTTCACTTCGCGCTCATCTACTTGAATAACCAAGGGCAATAAATCAAAATTTGTTCCAGCTCCCTGCCAGCCAAGCTCCATACACATTTTCGTAAACTGTAGTGAATCCGAATCGCCAATAATACCATTATCCGTCTCATAACCGGCATAACGAATCAGCTGGTGGTTCCAAATACGCACACGCTCTGGAGCAAAAACGGTTTGTGTCGGGCGAATTTTCCCATCATTCGTCGCAAAATCAATATGACGTAGCAATGCCTCGAAAATCGCCTCTTCCTCTATCAAATGACGCTCATCAAAAACGTGCAATGATTGCCAAAATAGACGTCCAATGCATTTATTGCTATTGCGCCATGCCACCCGCGCACCAAATGTTAATTCCTCTGTCGTTAGCTGATACGGCTTCTGTTGAAGTCGCTCCGCTAACCATTCATCTGTTTTTTGACATTCTTTTTTATATAAATTGAAAAAATTATACATTTCTTGTTGATTCATCGTTCCATCCTCCACTCTCTTCAATTGTAGAAGAAGTAGAAGCGGAAACCAATGCACTTCACGCTAGATAAAACATGTATTTTTCATGCATGACTAAATTTGGTCAAAATAAGAGGTTAATTGATAGTTACATATTTATCAATTATGATAAAAAAGGGGGGATGAATTTGGCAATAGTATGGATTATTTTAGGTATCATCCTATTTCTTATTGGGTTTTTAACACCTATTAGTAGCCTGTTTACACTTCCTATTAGTATTGCATTAGTCGTTTGGGGGATTTTTTTAGCTGTTAAGAATAGAAAGATTGTATGAAGAACAAGCGCGAGCTGTCTGAAATTAAGATTCAGACAGCTCATTTCATTGCTCTGGCAAAAAATTGACTAGCCAGACGCCCTCTACTTTCATTAAACCAAAGAAAGACTCTTTGTTCGGCGTAAAAATATAGGCATCCTGATTCTCTTCAATCTTTACGTAGAGAAATGTATTTTTAAAGGCTGGATTGCTGCTTACATCATGTGAAGCTTGGTTGAATTCTTCAAATGTTGGCTTAATCCCCTCTTCGTGAATTAATTCATACTTTACGCGCACATTATTTTGCTCTATTGCAAATTGATATAATTGAAAAATTTCGTGAGGCTCAAGATTCTGGAGTAAAGCTCTGTCCCGTCTCTCTGAAAATTGGCTATATATTTCTTCAAGTTTTGCATCTAATAAAAGTTTGCTATTCTCATCCAAAGTAAGTTCGAAAGTAAATAAATTTTCATAAGGAACCCCCATCTGAAATGTCCCTACATTGATAACGGAATACGCGTCTTCCACTCTTTTTAAACCTTTAATATAAAAATTAGCATGAACGGAGCCGCTTTCTCCTCTAAGATTCAGCATATTGCGTAGCACTTGCTCCATATTGTCGGAAAACATAAATTTAGTCGAAGTCGTAATCGCCTCTTTTAATTCTGAATAAGCTTGAAGCGAATCTTCATTTGCTCGAAAATAAAATTCACCTTTCTCATAATAAATCATGCCATATAAATCACCTTCGAAGTTTGGCAAATCGGCAGTTTTATCCGTTACAATAAGCTGTATCAGCCCAAAGAGTACGACACAGCTTGTCAGTAAAATTGCTGCAATAGAAAATGAATTATGTTTGGATTTACTTTTTGCATTGGTGTGAATTTGCTTTTTCGTATTCTCAATAATTCTTTTTTTGCTATCTTGCATTGCCTCAAAGCGTTTAAATTGCCATCTGCTCATGTGAAATCAACTCCATTCAATTTTTCTTTCAAGAGCTCTTTACCTCGTTTTAATCTAGATTTCACTGTACTCTCTGGCATCGCTAAAAGAGCTGCAATTTCCTTTGTCGTAAACTCTTCAAAATAATAATATGTAATCGTCTCTCTAAATTTTAATGGTAGTGCTAGTACCTCTTCCTCTAGTGGTGAGGATTCATAGTAGGTGTCATCCGACTTTAAAATAGGTAGCTTTTTATATAGAATGAGCTTTCGATATGCCCAGCTTTTTAAATGATCCTTGCATTTATTCGCCGTCATTTTGGCTAGTAGTGCCTTTAATGCCTCATGCTCCTGATGATTGTAGCTGTAATAATATTTAATAAAGATTTCCTGCACAATATCTTCAGACGTTTGCACATCCTTTGTGTAATAATAGGCGATGCGAAATAATAGGTCGGTATATTGATTCATAACATCTTCTAAACGATACATTGTCAGCCTCCCTTCAATACTATAAACGATTCTCAGCGCCGAAAAAGACGAGTTATTTTTTTATTGGCGGTTTTTGGGATTCTATTGGCGCTTTTGGCTAGTTTATTGGCGAATTTCCCCGTTTTATTAGCGGTTTTCATGACCATAAAAAAATGAGAGACAAAATGTCCCTCATTTTAAATGAATATAACGTGAGCAGAGTGCCGTCAAAAACGCATAGGTTACAGCCTTCACTGTTTGTAGCTCGCTTGTATCACGCTGTGGGTCAATGCACACAAAATCCATCGCACGCACCGCATCGTATTTGCCTACCTCATATAATAAATCGAATAACTCGTCTGTCCGCATACCACCTGGCGTAGAAGCAGGCACACCTGGAGCGTAAGCAATATCTAACACATCAATATCGACCGTTACATAAACGAAATCGACCTTGTCTTGCAATTCCGTCATTACCTCAGCGATTTGCTGCTGTGCTCCTTTGCGACGCATCTGCTTTAATGTAATCATATTGACACCATAATGCTTGGCTGCCTCAATTAAAGATGGCGCATTATAGAAGCCATGCAAGCCGATATTGTAAACATCCTCCCCTTGTACAACACCAGCCTCCAGTAATTGGCGAATTGGTGTACCGTTTGATGGACCACTCGATAAATCACGCAAATCTAAATGTGTGTCAAATTGCAAAATACCTACGCGTTTCCCTTCACTTAGCGCACGCACAAGCGGCGCAGTAATGGAATGGTCGCCACCAATTGATACATAAAAGCTTTGTGGATGACGCGCCATCACTTCTTGCATCGCATCTCGAATATTATGATGGCATTGCAAAATATCTGTCGTATGCATTTTGACATCGCCAATATCAGCGACACGCAAAGCACGAATATCGACTTGCTCATCAATATAATACGTTGTGAATAGCTCCCAGCTTTTGCGAAAGGCGTTTGGAAACTCTGAGGCTGCCGACGCACTAATCGATGAGCGTGATAATGGCACACCTAGCACAACGACTTGTGGCTCCTCTGTTATTTCAGCTATAGGACAAATCCAATCCTTCACTTTTATATCCTGTCCGTCTTGACGCTGCCATTTAAAGCTTGGCTGTACAATGACCTCACTCATACAAGAACGCCATCCTTCACCACAACTTGGCCGCCTTTAATAACGGTATTTGTATGATTCATGCCGTAAAAATATTGCATTTGCTTATAGTTTGGCACGTTTAAAATAACGATATCCGCTTTTTTCCCAGCCTCTAAGGAGCCAACTTCATCACCACGATTAATTGCATATGCCGCATTAATCGTTGTTGCTGTAATCACTTCCTCCATTGTCATGCCCATATTTAAGCAAGCCAAGTTTTGAATAAATGGTAAGCTAATTGTCGGTGAGGAACCTGGGTTAAAGTCTGTTGAAATGGCTACAGGCACACCTGAATCAACCATTAAACGCCCTCTTGCAAATGGTGCACGTAGGAAGAAGGCTGTTCCTGGTAACAGTACAGCAATCGTACCAGCCTCCGCCATGCGACGAATGCCCTCATCCGAAGCAACGAGTAAATGCTCCGCTGAAATTGCGCCAACCTCAGCCGCAAGCTCCGCACCTTCATATGGCTCAATTTCATCCGCATGAATTTTCGGCGTTAAGCCTAGCTCTTTACCAGCTAATAAAATGCGACGTGATTGCTCTGGTGTAAAGACACCATGCTCGCAAAAGACATCATTAAATTCAGCTAAGCCTTGCTCTGCTACTTTTGGCAGCATTTCTTCGATAACAATATCAACAAATTTATCGCTATTCTCTTTGTATTCCTTTGGTACAGCATGTGCACCCATAAATGTAGAGACAACATCAACCGCATGATTTTCTTGTAGCTTTTTCGCAACAGTTAATTGCTTATATTCTGTTTCCCAATCAAGACCGTAGCCTGATTTTGCTTCAACTGTTGTAATACCATGTTTTAAAAACGTGTTTAAATGTGCATATGTCTTATCATATAGCTCATCAAAGCTTGCCTCACGCGTTTTTGTCGTTGTGTAATGAATGCCACCGCCTGCATTCATAATTTCCATGTATGTTGCACCGTTCAAACGCATATTGAATTCATTTTCACGCGTGCCACCATGCACTAAATGTGTATGTGCATCAACAAAGCCTGGTAAGACGATTTGTCCTTTTGCGTCGATGATTTCTGCGCTTTCTACTAATTCCTTATGGCTATTTTTTAGCTGCTCAAGGGGAGCAATCTCAACGATTTTCCCCTCAGCCACTAACACAGCTACGTCTTGTAGCACATTGATTTCTGCCATTTCTTCTTTCACACGAGGTCCTTTTTTCTCGCTCGCTAATGTCACGACTTCATTTGCATTGATAATTAATAACGCCATTTTCTCAGTCCTTTAACATCGGCATTTGTACGCCTTTTTCTTTTGCTGTGCGAATTGCAATATCGTATCCTGCATCGGCATGACGCACAACCCCCATACCTGGGTCTGCTACTAATACTCGTTTAATTTTTTCCGCTGCTAGCTCGCTGCCATCTGCTACAAGCACTTGGCCTGCGTGTTGTGAGAAGCCCATACCTACGCCACCACCGTGATGTAAGCTTACCCAACTTGCCCCACTCGCTGTATTGACAAGAGCATTTAATAACGGCCAATCTGACACTGCATCCGTACCATCACGCATACCTTCTGTTTCACGGTTCGGTGAAGCAACAGAGCCTGAGTCTAAATGGTCACGTCCGAACACGATTGGTGCTTTTAGCTCACCGCTTGCTACCATTTCGTTAACGCGTAATGCGAAGCGATGACGGTCGCCATAGCCTAGCCAGCAAATACGTGCAGGTAGCCCTTGCCATTTCACCATTTTTTGTGCCATATCAATCCAATTCACTAAGCCTTCATCATTTGCGAACATTTCCTTCGCTAATGCATCTGTTTTGTAAATATCCTCTGGGTCACCGGATAACGCAGCCCAACGGAATGGACCTTTTCCTTCACAGAATAGTGGACGAATGTACGCTGGTACGAAGCCTGGGAAATCAAAGGCATTTTCAACACCCATTTCCTGCGCATATGCACGAATATTATTGCCGTAGTCGAATACTTCTGCACCCTTCTCTTGGAATTCTAACATTGTACGCACATGCTCCGCCATCGTTTCCTTCGCTTTTTGCTCATATGTTTTCGGGTCAGCCTTGCGCAGTGCAAATGCTTCTTCTAATGTCATGCCATTCGGTACATAGCCATTAATTGGATCATGCGCTGATGTTTGGTCTGTTACGAAATCTGGAATAATACCACGATTTAATAGCTCACGGTTGACATCTGCACAGTTGCCTACAAGTCCGATTGACGCAGGCTCATTTTTCTCGCGTAGCTCGTTCACTAACGCAATTGCCTCATCTACTGTTTCCACTAAATAATCACAATAACCCTCTTTAATTTTACGCTCAATTTTCGCGCGCTCTACTTCTACTACTAAAATCACTGCGCCCGCCATTTTACCTGCAAGTGGCTGTGCACCACTCATGCCGCCCATACCACCTGTTAAAATGAATTTTCCACGTAAGTCTGCTGAACCGAATACTTTTTTACCAGCTTCTACAAAGCTTAAATACGTTCCTTGTAAAATACCTTGTGCGCCAATGTAAATCCAGCTACCCGCTGTCATTTGTCCATACATCATTAAGTCGCGCTCTTCTAACTCATAAAACTTATCCCAATTTGCCCATTGTGGCACCAAGTTAGAGTTGGCAATTAATACGCGTGGTGCATTTTCATGCGTGCGGAATACTGCAACAGGCTTCCCTGATTGCACGATTAATGTTTCATCATTTTCAAGCTTCTTTAATGATTCGATAATTTGCTCATAGCTTTCCCAGTTACGTGCCGCTTTACCAATACCACCATAAACAACTAGCTCATCTGGGTTTTCCGCTACTTCAGGGTCAAGGTTGTTCATCAGCATACGCATTGCTGCTTCCTGTGTCCATCCTTTACATGTTAATTCACTACCTCTTGGTGCTTTAATGCTTGTTTTAAAAGTCATTTTCAATCTCTCCCTTTAAAATAATAAAAATGCAATTGGTGTTACTAAAATTAACGTTAAAACTACGCGCTCAAACCAAATAATAATCATTTGACGAATAGATAACGGAATGTCTGTTGATAAAATAACTGGAATAACGGCTGAGAAAAATAGAACTGCCGATATGGATACAACTGCCACGATAAATTTAGTAACCATCGCAGCTTGTGTCACTAATAATGCTGGTAAAAACATTTCCGCAATCGATAGCGATAAAGCTTTTGCGGTTAACATTGGATCTGGTATTTGTAATAAATATGTGAATGGTACAAAAATATAAGCAACAATATCAAAAACAGGTGTATACGTTGCTAATACGACGCCTAGTAAACCAACCGACAAAATAGAAGGAATAACCCCCATCGTCATAATTAGCCCATCCTTTAAATGGATGTATAAGTTTTTCAATAGTGGCGGGTTTGAGTCAACTGCCACCATCGCTTCATGCCATGCTGTTTTCAAACGGTCCTTACGCACAATGACTTCAGGCTGTGGTGTCGAGCCCTCATAGCAATCGTTACTCATAGAGCGCAATGGATAAATTCTCGCTGTGATAGCGGTTACAGCGAAAGTTATAACTAATGTCACCCAGAAAAAGGCATTCCAATATTCCATTAAATCAAGTGTTTTCGCTACAACGACCATAAAAGTGGCAGATACTGTTGAAAACCCTGTAGCGATAATAGACGCTTCTCTTATCGTATACTTGCCCTCTTTAAATACACGATTTGTTAATAATAACCCTACAGAATAGCTTCCTACAAAGGACGCAACTGCATCAACTGCTGAACGTCCTGGTGTTCTAAACAACGGCTTCATCACAGGCTGCATAAATACGCCTATAAACTCTAATAAGCCGTAGCTTACTAGTAATGCTAAAAAAAGAGCACCAATTGGAATCAAGACACCTACAGGCTTAATCAGCTTTTCCATTAAAAATGGACCGATATCTGGGTTAAATAACCAAGCAGGACCAAATCCAAAAATTAGCATAGTTCCTGCAACTAAACCACCGATTTTAAAAATGGATAATACGATATCAACTTTAGACTTTTTCCACTTCCCTGTAACAAAAGGATAAAATGAACCGAGAACTAAAATTAATATAATATAAACATTAATTGCTTGTGGTGCATTTGTCGAAAGAAACGTGACAATATGATCAATTAAAATAGATGACTTCCCTTGCCATTCAAACGTCACAAAGAAACTAAATATCCCAATCAAACTGCAAACAATCATTTTCACAGCTTGTTTAGGACGAAACCCTATTAACTGCTGCTGATTTTCTGTTTGTTGATTAGTTGTCATTCTATCCCCCCTTGCTTCCACTTTAAATTTCTTTCAATTCTGAATAAATGGATTTACATTGCACAATATAGTACTATTTAAAGAAATATGTACCTATTTACGATTAAAAATAGAAATATTATTATAAATATTACTTATTAAAGGAGATAACATGCGAATTTTATTAATTGACCGTGATGTTGAAGAGGCTAGAGGCATTCGTTGGTATATAAAAAATTACTTCCCTAGCCATGTTGAGGTAGAGCATGTACAGGATACCGCACAATTGCAAATTTCACTGGAAACCTTGCAGCCCGATGTCGTTATTCTAGAAATTGAAATGCTTACACCCTCCATCGAAAAGCTGTTACTACGTTACCAGCCACGTATTATCGCTTTAACAGCACAGCCGATTTTTCAGCATGCAGCGAAGGCCATTCAATTACAGGCGACACAGCTCTTTGTCAAACCGATTCCATTAGAGCAATTAAAGGCGACATTACTCGCTTTAAATATCGATCGTGCCACACCTTCAGCCTCTGAACAATCAACGGATATACAGCTATATGTTGATTTATATTTAAAAAAACCAACAATCATTGATGTCAGCCAAAAACAATTTTTCATTATCGAGCCATCGCATTTTGAATCAAATTTACAGCTTTATCAATGGTTTATCGAGCTGCATTTATTTCAGCAAATGACGGCTTTACCGCTACAAAATCGCATTATTTGTGTTGTTGAAAATATTGAACGCGATGAATTATTAAAGCAGCTTCGTTTGCTTATTCAGGAATGGCATATTGTTAGCTCACAATATATGAACATTGCCTTATACGATGGAGGCAATGCGACGCTACGAGATATGTATGATGAGGCAAAAAAGGTGCTCATTCAGCGCTTTTACAAAGGCTATGAGCATATTTTTCTTAGCTCTGAGCAATTTTCAATTGTTAGGCTTGACCCGTTATTAACACCTGAAGAGCAGCAGCTATGGATTCATAGCTTGGAGGAGAAAAATACAGCTACAATTAAAGCATTTTTATATCAACTAGCAAAGGCAGATACATTTTATCATCATGATGATGTACGCATTCATTTGACAAGCGTGCTCGCCCAACTACGCCGTTATATGATGAAATATCATTTGCAGCAGCAGACGTCTATTGAGGCAGATTACCGTAAGCTTTTCCATCTTATTTTGGAGGGACCAATTTTATATTCGATTTTGCAGGAAATGCTGCTGTTTACCCAAGCATTAATAGACGCTGTTGAAAAATCGAAGGAGCAGCTCAAGGCGGATTATAGTGAGCTGGCAGTGGAGCTCATTCAGCGCGAATTTAGCGATAGCACGTTAAATTTGCATGCTGTCGCCCAGCAACTTGGCATTCACCCTAATTATTTAAGCACGCTCTTTTCGAAAAAGCAGGGCATTCCTTTTAAGCGTTATGTGCAAAATGTGCGCATTCAAGCGGCATGTAAAGCGTTGTTAGAAACAGATGCCTCCATTACAGAAGTTGCCCAATTAAACGGCTTTGAGGATGTTAATTATTTTATTAAAGTATTCAAACAGCATCAGGGCACAACGCCATATCGTTATCGAGCGAATAATCAAGCAGTACAAAATTAAGCAGCTTGAGCCCAATAATATTCAGAGCTCCAGCCGCTTAATTTCTTTTTATTATTTCGATGATCTACATTCAAACTTACCATAACCAATACCTAGCGCCTTGCGCAACAATAAATCGATCAAGCCAAGTTTCAAAATTCATAGGTAATCTTTGAATATCCCCTACTTGCACATAAATTAAATAATCCTCTTCTCCATTCGCCACTTTTTGCGAGTCAATGAACATATAGTCACCATATCCTCGATAAGCGCCAATCATTACCCAGCTTTTATCATACGCACCTTGATAATATATATTTGTTTTATATTCATCTATATAATTTTGCATTTCATGAATTGTATAGATTTCAAAGTAATCCAGACCAAGACCTTCATTATTAAATAATTTCGCTCCATGACTGTGCTTTAAAAACGAACACAGTGCTTTTGGTAAAACATGATGTGGGTTTTTTAAAGAGAATGTTTCTAGTTCTTGGTTTGAGATTGGACTATTCCAATCGAATGTTACATTTAAAATTTCCCCATTTTCCATTTGTACAGTTAGACGATTCTTTTGTTCTAGTCTTTTCATTAATGATGTCAAAGTTAATTCAATAGACATGTTAAATTCACCTAATTTTTAACTTAAATTATATTTTCTCTTATAAATTAATAGGATTTTTTATTTTCCAACCATCTATAGGAACATTATTTTATTCATGCATGCGCTTCAAATTTCATAATGATTAGACAGCTATGTGGATTGAAGTAGGCTCTTTTAAAATAACATTACCTTCAAGTTCCCCAATGCCTTTAATTATAAGTCGATTCCCAATATGTATAGGTGGTTCATCCAAAAATAGTTCTATCAATTGTACATCTCTGAAATTATTTTCAAACGTAGTAAAGACAGGTTTATCAATAAAATATTCTTTGTTATTTACGCTTAATTTTAAAAAATTGTGATGTATTGCCTGCATATTTAATTGGGTAATATTCATTGGGTCGAATCCCACTATTTTAATGCTACTTGAAATAGTTAGCTTGTATATTATATTTAAGGTTTTTATCTCTCGATGTTTTATAGGATGACCTTA
>NZ_PYWN01000154.1 GCF_003049505.1 Metasolibacillus meyeri | reverse complement strand
TCTCGATTTTATTTGCGACTTCCCCAATTTATTTGCGACTTCTCAAATATATTTACGATTTTCCCGATATATTTGCGACTTCTCAAATATATTTGCGATTTTCCCGATATATTTGCGACTTCTCAAAATTTATTTGCGACTTTTCCAATTTATTTGCGGCTTCTCAAATATATTTGCGACTTTCCCAATATATTTGCGACTTCTCAAAATATATTTGCGGCTTCTCAAAATATATTTGCGGCTTCCCCGATTTATTGACGGCTTCTCAAACATATTTGCGACTTCTCCATTTTATTAACTAGTTCACAAACAAAAAGCTGCCGAGAAATTTTCCCAGCAGCCGTTGCATCTTATTTTAAGTTGTAGAATGTTTTTAAGCCTAAATATTGTGCAGTTGCATCTAGTTGATCTTCGATGCGTAATAATTGGTTGTATTTAGCTACGCGGTCTGTACGAGACGGTGCACCTGTTTTAATTTGACCAGCGTTTGTTGCAACAGCGATGTCTGCAATTGTTGCGTCCTCTGATTCACCAGAGCGGTGAGAGATAACTGCTGTGTAGCCAGCGCGTTTTGCCATTTCGATTGCGTCGAATGTTTCTGTTAGCGAACCGATTTGGTTTACTTTGATTAGGATTGAGTTGCCTACGCCTTCCTCGATACCGCGAGAAAGCTTCGCTGTGTTCGTTACGAATAAATCATCGCCTACTAGCTGTACGCGGTGACCGATGCGCTCTGTTAATAATTTGTGGCCAGCCCAGTCGTTTTCATCTAAGCCGTCCTCGATTGAGATGATTGGGTATTTCGATGTTAATTCCTCGTACCAGTCAACCATTTCTTCTGAAGTTTTCACAACGCCTTCACCATCTAGGTGATATTTGCCATCTTCTTTATTAAATAGCTCTGAAGACGCTACATCCATTGCTAAACGTACTTCTTCGCCTGGCTTGTAGCCTGCTTTTTCGATTGCTTCTAAAATAACTGTAATTGCTTCTTCGTTTGAGCTTAAGTTTGGTGCGAAGCCGCCTTCGTCACCTACAGCTGTGTTTAAGCCTTTTTCTTTTAATACCGCTTTTAAGCTATGGAAAATTTCAGCACCGATGCGTAATGCGTGTGTGAAAGATTCTGCGCCTACAGGCATTACCATGAATTCTTGGATATCGACGTTGTTATCCGCATGTTCTCCACCATTTAAAATGTTCATCATTGGTACTGGTAATTGCTTCGCATTGAAGCCGCCTAAGTATTGGTATAATGGCATATCTAAGTAGTTTGCTGCTGCATGTGCTACCGCCATTGAAACACCTAAAATTGCATTGGCACCTAGTTTACCTTTGTTTTCTGTACCATCAAGCTCGATTAACGCTTGATCCACAACAACTTGGTCTAATACAGAGAAGTTGTCCTCTAGTGCTTCTGCAATAATTGTATTGACGTTTTCAACCGCTTTTAATACGCCTTTACCTAAATAGCGAGTTTTGTCGCCATCGCGTAATTCTACTGCTTCATATTCACCAGTTGATGCACCAGATGGTACGATTGCGCGACCAAATGCGCCTGACTCTGTAAATACTTCTACCTCTACTGTTGGGTTACCGCGTGAATCTAATACTTCGCGAGCATAAACTTGTGTAATAAATGGCATGTTACATTCTCCTTTTTCGTTAAGCTTATTTTGTTGTCATAATTAATGACTTACCTGTCATTTCAGCTGGCTGTTCCACTTCAAGAAGCGCGAGCATTGTTGGTGCAAGGTCTGCTAAAATACCATCTTGCTCTAAGACCGCCTCTCTTTGCGTCACAATAACTGGGACAGGGTTTGTTGTATGGGCTGTCATCGGTAAATCATCGAGTGTAATGACCTCATCTGAGTTACCATGGTCAGCCGTAATAATTGCTGCTCCGCCTTTTTCAAGGATGGCATCAACTATTTTTCCTAAACATTCATCCACTGCTTCAATTGCTTTAATCGTTGGCTCTAACATACCGCTATGTCCAACCATATCAGGGTTTGCAAAGTTTAATAGGATGGCATCAAAACGCTCTGCTTCAATTGCTTCTAAAAGTGCATCCGTCACTTCATATGCGCTCATTTCTGGCTGTAAATCATATGTCGCGACTTTTGGCGAAGCAATTAAAATACGCTCCTCACCAGCAAATTTCTCCTCACGCCCACCACTCATGAAAAATGTCACATGCGGATATTTTTCTGTTTCAGCAATGCGGAGCTGTCTTAAGCCGTTTGCAGCAATGACCTCTCCTACAGTATTCACTAAATTATCATTTTCATAAGCAACGATTGCATTCACTTCATCGCTATAATGTGTAAATGATACGAACTTTAAGTTTTCAGGATGTTTTTCTGAAAGAGCAAAACCATCAAATGCTGGATTTGTAAATACTTTCGATAACTGAATCGCACGGTCTGGTCGGAAGTTGAAGAAAATAACCGCATCATCCGTATCAACTGTTGCAGTTGGTTGTCCTTCTTTCGTAATGACGAATGGAACCACAAATTCGTCAACGACTTCACGTGTATAAGAGGAAGAAACACCCTCTTTTGCTGTTGCCGCCGTTTGACCGACACCATCCACCAATGCTTTATACGATAGCTCGACACGATCCCAACGCTTATCACGATCCATTGCATAATAGCGACCATGAATTGTTGCAAATGAACCAACGCCGATTTCTTCCATCTGCTTTTCTGTTTCCTCGATATATTCTAATGCTGTCGTTGGACCGACATCACGTCCATCTAAAAAGCCGTGTACATAAACATCTTCCACTCCATTTGCTTTTGCGAGCTTTAATAATGCAAAAAGATGCTCGTAATGGCTATGTACGCCACCATCAGATAAAAGCCCCATTAAATGTAGCTTTGAACCATGCTTTTTCGCATGCTCTGCCGCTTGTAAAAATGCTTCGTTTCGGAAAAAGTCACCTTCACGAATCGACTTATTAATACGTGTTAAGCTTTGATAAACAACACGCCCTGCGCCGATATTTAAATGCCCAACTTCAGAGTTCCCCATTTGCCCATCTGGAAGCCCTACCGCCTCACCACTCGCTGTTAACGTTGTGTGCGGATAGACATTCCAGTAACGGTCAAAGTTTGGCTTATTTGCTTGCGCTACTGCATTTCCTTTTACTTCGTCACGCAGTGCAAAGCCATCTAAAATAATTAATGCTATCGGCTTTTTAGGCATTTGCCCCCGCCTCCAATAATTTTAAATAAGATTCTGGCTGTAAGCTTGCTCCACCTACTAATGCACCGTCAATATGTTCTTTTGAAAGCAATTCAACGATATTTTCTGGTTTTACAGAGCCGCCGTATTGAATGCGGATCGCTTCCGCAACGTCGTTACCATATAACTCATTTACAACTGCGCGAATCGCACCACATGTTTCGTTCGCATCATCAGCAGTTGCTGTTTTACCTGTGCCGATTGCCCAAATTGGCTCATATGCGATGACCATATGGGTTACTTCTTCAGCTGTGAAGCCCTCTAATGCTGCACGAATTTGCCCAGATACTTTCGCTGTCGTTTGACCAGCTTCACGTTCTTCTAGCGTTTCACCACAGCAAATAATTGGTACGATACTATGATTTAAAGCTGCACGTACTTTTTTATTCACAGCCTCGTCTGTTTCATTAAACATTTCACGGCGCTCTGAGTGACCTAATACAACATAATCAACACCTACACTCGCTAACTGCGAAGGGCTTACTTCTCCTGTAAATGCACCTTCATTTTCAAAGTGCATATTTTGTGCACCAATCGCTAGCTCTGACTCCGCTTGAATTTGTACAAGTATCGGTAAATAAAGAGCTGGTGCACAAACAACTGCATCCACTTTATCATTTGATGGAATTTTATCTTGCACTGCTTCTACAAACTCCACAGCCTCATCAAATGTTTTATACATTTTCCAGTTTCCTGCAATAATTGGTTTACGCATATTTTTGCCTCCAATGATTATTTGTCATTTAACGCGAGAATGCCTGGCAACTCTTTGCCTTCCATTAACTCTAAGCTTGCACCGCCACCTGTTGAAATATGATTCATTTTGCTTGCTACTTCGAATTTTTCAACCGCTGCCGCTGAATCGCCACCGCCTATAACTGTGTAGCCTTCTGTTGCTGCCATTGCGTCTGCAACTGTTTTCGTACCGTTTGCGAACTTCTCCATTTCGAACACACCCATTGGCCCGTTCCAAATAATGAGCTTTGATTTTGCAATCACATCTGCATAATTTGCTGCTGTTTTTGGTCCGATATCAAGTCCCATCCAACCTGCTGGAATTGCATCAACATCTACTACTTGAGTAGCTGCGTCCTTTGAAAACTCATTTGCTACAACAGTATCGATTGGCATATGTAATTGCACGCCTTTTTCCTTCGCTTTATCGATAAAGCTTTTCGCTAATTCAATTTTATCTTCCTCTAATAAAGAGTTACCGACATCATGTCCTAACGCTTTAATAAATGTGAATGATAAGCCGCCACCAATAATTAAGTGATCTACTTTTTCTAATAAATTTTCAATAACACCAATTTTATCTTTTACTTTCGCCCCACCGATAATTGCTGTGAATGGGCGCTCTGGATTTGATAAGGCTTTTCCTAAAACATCTAATTCCTTTTGCATTAACAAGCCTGATACAGCAGGAATGAATTTTGCAATGCCCTCTGTTGTAGCATGTGCACGATGCGCTGCTCCGAATGCATCATTCACATAGACATCCGCTAATTTTGCAAAGCTTTGCGCCAGCTCCGTATCATTTTTCTCCTCACCTTTATGGAAGCGAACATTTTCTAATAATACGATTTTGCCCTCTTGCATTTCTGCAATCGCCGCCTCTACCGTCTCGCCAATTGACTCATCCAATTTCGTTACAGGGCGCTCGATTAATTCAGCTAAGCGTGTTCCTACTGCTGTTAGACGCATATCTTCATTTACTTCACCTTTAGGACGACCTAAATGGGAGGCTAAAATGACTTTTGCACCTGCATCAACTAGATATTGAATTGTAGGCAATGCTGCACGAATACGTGTGTCATCTGTAATATGGCCCTCTTCCATTGGCACGTTAAAGTCAACACGTACAAATACGCGCTTCCCTTTTACATCAATATCCTTCATCGTCTTTTTATTTAACATAAAAAAGCTCCCTTCAACATTATTGGTTGTGCTTTATTCACGCTATGCGGCGCACTTATTTTTATAGTAGCAAAAGTCACACCCAATGTCTTGCCATTTCTAATTTAAAAAATGGAGCAAGGGAAAAATCCCTTCCTCCATTCCCTTTTTACTCAGGCTATATTATTTGTTAAGACCTTTGCTTGCCACATATAATGCAAGATCTAATAAACGTGCAGAGTAACCACTTTCGTTATCATACCATGAAATAACTTTTACAAGTTTATTTTCTAATACCATTGTAGAAAGTCCATCGATTGTTGAAGAGCTTACGTTGCCATTGTAATCAGTTGATACTAATGGTAGCTCGTTGTAATCTAAAATACCTTTTAATTCGCCTTCTGCTGCTTCTTTAAAGGCTGCATTGATTTCTTCTACTGTCACTTCTTTGTTTAATGTTGCAACTAAGTCCACACAAGATACGTTTGGTGTTGGTACACGCATAGAGAAGCCATCTAATTTACCTTTTAATTGTGGTAATACTTTTGATACGGCTACTGCTGCACCTGTAGTTGTTGGAATCATTGATAACGCCCCTGCACGTGCACGACGTAAGTCAGCATGTGGTAAGTCAAGAATGCGTTGGTCATTTGTGTAAGAGTGGATTGTTGTCATTAATCCGCGCTCGATACCAAATTTTTCATCTAACACTTTTGCTAATGGTGCAAGACAGTTTGTTGTACAAGAAGCATTTGATAATACGTCATCTGTTTCTGGATTGTAATCTTCGTGGTTTACACCCATTACGTATGTTGGTACATCACCTTTTGCTGGCGCTGAAAGAATCGCTTTTTTAGCACCCGCTTGTAAATGATAGCCTAATTTTTCTTTATTGTTGAAAATACCTGTACATTCAAGTACGATGTCCACACCTAATTCGCCCCAAGGTAATTGTGTTGGATCTTTTTCTGCATATACTTTAATTTCTGTACCGTTCACAGTGAAAGAATTTTCTCCTGCTTTTACATCAGCATCATAGATACCGTGTACTGAGTCATACTTTAATAGGTGTGCAAGTTGACCTGCATCTGTTAAGTCGTTAATTGCAACTACTTCCACTTCACTGTTATTCATTGCTTCACGAAATACTTTGCGTCCAATACGTCCGAATCCATTAATTGCTAATTTTACTGCCATTTGAAATTCCTCCAAAAATTTATTTATAAGAGCTTAATTGCCCGTTATAGATTTTCTAAAATTGCATTTGCTGCACTTTCATCCGTAATAAAAATTGTGTTTCTAACTGGATTTTTAAAATAAGCTTGTACCGATTTAGCCTTGCTCGCTCCTGCTGCTATGGCGATAATACAATCGCTTTGCTGCACTTGCTCTAGCTGAATACCGATTGTACGAATATGATGAACAATTTGCCCTTGTTCGTCAAAATAATAGCCAAACGCCTCACCAATCGCACCTTTTTCAAGCAATAATTGCTTGTCTTCCTCACTGCTTTGCCTGCGGTCAGCCATTTCCATCGCATCACCAATGCCGTGAATAACAATATTAATATTGTCGTAAAGCTCAATCATTTCTTTGACAATTGGCTCATCTTTCATTGCGCTGTATGCTTGCTCACTTAAATGCTCTGGTAAAAATAACGTGCGATACGTTGCATGACATTGCTCAGCAAATTGTGCAACAAGCGTATTTGCCTGCATCGTTATTTCATCGCCAATTCCTCCGCGAGCTGCGATAAACTGTGCGTTTTGTAAAGCTTTATGAGGCTGTAGGTACGGTCCAATCGAGCTAACCGATGTACCGCCAGTAACTGCTATTTTACAGTTCGGCTGTGCTTTTTGCATAACAATGGATGCTGCTTCTTTTCCTATTAAAGCATAAGTACTCACATCTTGTTCAATATCGCTAGGAACGATAATGACTTGATTAATTTTGAGCGCTGCCTTCAGCTGCTGCTCCTTTTTAGAAATACCCGTTAGCTCGTGGAACAATGTCTTCAATTGCTCTAAAACGGTATACCCAAGTTCTGTACAAACCATGCCCTTTACTTGAATTTGAATCAATTGCTGGTCACTTAAAACTTGCGTCTCCTTGCGAACATCACGCTCTGTTAGCTGTAAAATATCAGCTAAAGCTCTTCTTCCAACAGGGCTTTGTAATGCAATTGCCTGCAATAAGCGAAAGCGTTTTTTGAGCAAATCATCCATTTCGGGTAGCAGTTTTCGCTGTACTTCATATAAAGAATTTCTGTTCAAAACATCACCTTCCATAAAGTGCAGCTTCATTGTTAGCTCTCATGACTCTAGCTCCGATAGACAATCCTTCTATTACGTAGTTCAATAAATGATTGCCTTGTCATACAGAATAAATATGTTGGACATTTTTCGTCCCACTAAATAAATTATGTCCCACACAAAGCAAAAAAAATTACTTCATACGTACATTATATACACGTATATAAATTTTGGCAATTCTTTTGTCTAAAAAAATAGAATAATGACGAATTGAAGCACCCTCAAGGTTGCAGTGCTTCAAATAATGTTACGTAATCAAGCATCCCGTATTGAAGAATTTGCCCTTCATACGTGACGACTGGAATCATCAGCATATATTTTTCATGTAAGGCATCGTTTTCCTCTATATTGATAATATTGAGTTCAAACGTACAATCTTCTTGCACAAGCTTTAATGTAAGTAAGCCTTCTTCACATAAATGGCAATTCGGTCTTGAATAAAAATTGACTGTTTTCATAAGCATCCCTCTTTCAATTCGCTATGTATAAAATAGCATAAGTTAGCCAACCTATAAAATGTACGACATTTGATAGGAGGAAAAATGAATGACAGGCGACTTTCAACAGGAACAACAACAATCATCAGGACCACTTTCCACAAATCATGGTGGACATGAACTTTTTGATGTACACGAAGTTTTAAGCGCAATGATTGGCGGCTTAAACCAATTTGTATTGCTGCGAGACCATGTACAGGATCCAGAGTTACTTTCCATTATGGACAAACAATACGCGTTTATGCTCGATGAATATAATATTACAGTCGAAGCATATAAAACTGGTCATGATCCTCAACATCCGACTCGCACATATAATATGCAAACAGGCAACGATTTCAAATACGGCATCACACCAAGCGAACCGAAAAAGCCAATGCAAGCGGCTAGCGAGCTAGATGATTCCATTATCGCAGGATGTATATTAAGCACACATAAGGTTGGTGCTACAGGAAAAGCAAAGGCAGCGCTCGAAACATGTAACCCTGTGTTACGTCGTGTGCTACAAGATTCCATACCAAACTGCATTGAAATGGCTTATGAAATTTCAATTTACCAAAACAAAAAAGGTGAATATCAAGTGCCACAATTAGCAGCATCTGATATGCAGGCAATGCTGAACATGTACGGTCAAGGGCAAATGGCAAAGAATATGCCAAATTAAAAAATGAGCGTCCTCCTCTTGGGGGAGGCACTCATTTTTAGAGCAAATTAACTTATCGGCGATATTCACAATATATCAGCGATTTCCGATGATTTATCAGCGATATTTTCAATATATCAGCGACTTCAGTCAATCAATCAACAAAAAGCTACCTGAAAATAATTTTCCAGGTAGCTTTTTCTTATTTTACTTGATTGCGGTCGATAATTTCATCGATTAAGCCGTAAGCTTTTGCTTGTTCAGCCGTCATAAAGTTATCGCGGTCTGTGTCGCGAGCAAGTGTTGCATAATCTTGACCTGTTTTTTCAGCCATGATAGTGTTTAATTTTTCGCGTAAGTGTAAAATGCGTTTTGCAGCGATTTCGATTTCAGTCGCTTGCCCTTGTGCGCCACCAAGTGGTTGGTGAATCATCACTTCGGCGTTTGGTAAAGCAAAGCGTTTACCTGGCTCACCAGCAGTTAATAAAAATGCGCCCATCGATGCAGCCATACCGATACAAATTGTTTGTACTTTTGGTTTGATGAAGTTCATTGTATCGTAAATTGCCATACCTGCTGTAATTGAACCACCAGGAGAGTTAATGTATAAAGAAATATCTTTATCTGGATCTTCAGCTTCTAAAAATAATAGCTGTGCTACAATTGAGTTTGCTACATTATCATCAATTGCGCTACCTAATAAAATAATACGATCTTTTAGCAAGCGTGAATAGATATCGTAAGCACGCTCACCACGGTTTGTTTGTTCAATTACTGTAGGAATTAAATTCATAAAAAAATCCTCCTTTATAAAAGGTAAATGCATATACTAATTTGTTGAAAAGTTAAGCTTCTTCAACTGTATTCTTATCATACACATAATAGTCAATAAAGGTCAAATATAAACTCTGTAAATTTATCTTGAAATATTCATCTGACGTTTGTATAATAGGAAGGTCGTTAATTTTTACATACTACGACGATTTTATCACCATTCAGAGCTTTGCACAATTTTTGCACTTGTCCTCGTGGTGTAATGGATAACACTGAAGATTCCGGTTCTTCCGCTGGGGGTTCGATTCCCTCCGAGGGCACCATTTTACTGTTTCAATATTATATTTTGTATAGCAAGACCTGATTTATGAGCCAATTAGTTTAGCAGCCTAATTGCCCATAAGAGGGAGTTGATGGATAAAGGCGATATCACACTGTACCGATTGAGCCTTATCCACCTCTCTTTAAACTACTTATGATTGACTTTTTTAATTCATGACAACTAGCATTTGAATATAAATAAGTGAGCAATAAAGGTTTATCGGTTTTAATAAAGAAAGAGAGTGTCTGAAAAATGGTCTAACGTACCACTTTTCAGACACTTTTTGCTGTTTTGTTGAAATAATAGCTCATTTATAAAAAAAGTGCCTTTCTTTTAAAACGAATAAGGGAAACCTAAACTCAGAGGCATTTTCGATTTTCTAGACCGCCTCTATTTTATTTTTTCATAAAAAATGGCCAGTTGGCGGATGCCCTCTGACCGTAACTATTTATTTTTTCAAGAAAATTTCATGAAGATTTGCATTTGGATAATAGAGAGAGCCAAACTCCTCATAGCCATTCTTTTTATAAAACTCAGGTCCTTGAAAATCAAAGGTTTCGACACGAATAACCTCACAGCCAAAGCCGTGTAAATCCGCTTCGATTGCTTTTAAAAGTTTCGTGCCAATTCCCTTATGGCGATAATTATCATCAACCCACAATGTGTCAATATAACCAATCTTATAGTAAGAAGAATAACCAAATACACCACCGATTATTTTGCCATCATCCTCCACTACATGTTTAAAAGAAATGAATTCCTTCTCCTGTAATAGTGGTTTTTTTCGCAGATTATATTCCGTTAGTTGACCTTCAATAAATTCAACTTCTTCACTTGTAGCTTCTCTATATTTATACATCATTTTTCATTTCAGTCTTTCTGTTCAATAAATTCGGTTAGTGCAGCTACCGCTTTTTCCGCATCATCGCCAGCAGCGATTAAAGTAACTTGCGTGCCTTTTGCAATCGCTAAGCTCATCACACCCATAATGGATTTTGCATTTACTTTTTTATTGTCCTTTTGTAAAAAAATATCCGATTTATAGCGATTTGCTTGCTGTACAAAAAGTGCTGCCTGCCTTGCCTGCAATCCCGATTTTAATTTGACTTCTACTTGATTTTCAATCATTCTCTTTTCTCCCTTTCCTATGCCGCGCATCTATATGACCTTATCTTATCGAATTTATAGGAAAAGAACAATGTATTCGTTTTCAAATTTACTTTGATTTAGCAATGTTTTTTTGTACTGAAAGTGAAACGACAGGTGAAGAAAATTCCCACTTCAGGTCAGTAACAAGACGAATGCTTAAATAACAATATATTTCCATTGAGAAAAAAGAACTCAGTGTAACATCCTCACGTCCTGTGATAACGACTGAATGGCCAACATCTTGTTGCCTCAAATCCTTTAGCTGATGTCATAGATTTTGCAGAGTGACCAGGTCAGTTAACCATTGTCATACGACATAACGATTTTAGGTTAACTTCCTCTGGCGCACTCAAAAAATCTGGACACAATTACGTCAAAATGTCATTGACTTTATATTTTTTCTCCACGTCGAATAGCTTCGGCAATTTCATCGATTTTGCGCAGGCGATGGTTGACACCTGATTTACTAACAACGCCTGTTGATACCATTTCACCTAGCTCCTTCAGTGTCACGTCCTGATACTCTACACGTAGACGCGCGATTTCACGCAGCTTTTCAGGTAGTTGATCTAGTCCAATAGCATTATCGATATAACGTATATTTTCAACTTGGCGCAATGCAGCGCCAATCGTTTTATTCAAATTTGCGGTTTCACAATTTACGATACGATTCACACTATTTCGCATGTCTCGTACAATGCGCACATCTTCAAATTTCAGCATCGCTTGATGAGCACCTACTAAGCTTAAAAAATCTGAAATTTTTTCAGCCTCTTTTAAATAAGTGACAAAACCCTTTTTTCGTTCAATTGTTTTCGCATTTAACTGGAAAGTATTCATTAGCTCTGCAAGTGCCTCACCATGCTCTTTATACAATGAATAAATTTCCAAATGATAAGACGATGTTTCAGGGTTATTAACTGAACCCCCTGCTAAAAAAGCACCACGTAAATATGCTCTTTTATGATTCTTTTTCTGAACTAGCGATTGTGCGATTGCATGGTTAAATTGAAATTCATCTGAAATAATTTGTAAATCTGTTAACAGTTCTCGAGCGCCTTCACGCAATCGGCATATATAGACATTATTTTTCTTTAAACGCATCTTTTTTCGAACAAGCAGTTCTACATTATACGGGTAAAGCTTTTTCACAATCGTATAAAGCCGTCTTGCAATCGCAGCGTTTTCCGTTTGAATATCTAAGCTAAGCTGGCGGTTGGCAAATGATAAAGAACCATTCATACGAATTAACGCAGAAACTTCCGCCTTTAAACTTGCATCATCTACGTCTACCTGTGTCAGCTCTTTTTTTGTTTCCGATGCAAACGACATCTATGCCTCCCCCTTTCTCTACAAAAATACATTGCGTCACTACATTTTCTTTCTTCTCTGTTTTTGTTCGTTATACTCTTCCAACCATTGTGCCACATTACCTGTATGATGTCGCACCGTATTATTTTTAATAAGTGCGATTTCCTTTTGAATGACTTCAATGCCCATTTGCTCAATGCGCTCCACATCAACCGTAACTGGCTCTGCACACTCCACCTGATAACTATCAATAACCGCTTGTGGAATAGTAAAATCATTCACGAGCGCCTTTTGAATAAATGGTGCTTTCATGTGGGCGTGGATCGCTTCGATGTGATCTGCCGCGCTATACTTTGACGTTTCACCTTTTTGTGTCATTAAATTACAGATGTAAATTTTTTCAGCTTTCGAGCGGAGAACAGCCGTACCAATTTCCTCTACTAATAAATTTGGAATAATACTCGTATATAAACTACCAGGACCAATTAAAATATAGTCAGCACTATGTATCGCGCGAATCGCAGCTGGCAAAGGAGCTACATCTCCTGGTGATAAAAACACCCGCTTAATGGCTACTTCTGCTTGTGGAATGCGTGACTCTCCTTCAATGTACGTGCCATCTACTAACTCTGCATGCAATGTTACTTTTTTATTAGACGCAGGCAATACTTTACCATGTACATTGAGCACTTTACTCATTTCCGCAATCGCATGGCTAAAATCACCTGTGATATCTGTCAATGCCGTTAACATTAAATTCCCTAATGAATGTCCACCTAAATCTTCCGAGTGAGAGAAGCGGTATTGAAACATTTGCTCAACTAGCGGCTCCACATCGGATAGTGCAGCAATTACATTGCGTATATCGCCTGGCGGTGGAATATCGTAGTCATCGCGAAGGCGTCCTGAAGATCCACCATCGTCCGCTACAGTAACGATCGCTGTAATATCAAAGGACTTCTTTTTTAAACCTCGTATAACGGTGGAAAGCCCTGTGCCCCCACCGATGACTACGATTTTTTTATTGCGTTTCTCCATCCCATCAAGCCTTTCTACGATTAATATCTCGATGTGTCACAATTGTATGCTCGATTTGGCCAAGCAGCTTGCCAAAATATTCAGCTAATGTGACAGAGCGATGTTGACCTCCTGTACAGCCAAATGCAATAACTAATTGAGATTTCCCCTCTTTCCTGTAGAGAGGAACCATAAATTGTAATAAATCTGTTAACTTTGCGATTAATTGCTGCGTCTCCTCTGTCGCTAAAACATAGGATGAAACCTCTGTTTGCAAGCCCGTTTTTTGTCGTAGCTCTTCAACGTAATATGGATTTTTCAAAAAGCGTACATCGAATACTAAATCGGCATCAATAGGCATGCCATGTTTAAAGCCAAAGGACATCACATTCACCGAGAAAATTGGCTTGTTTGAATGAGCAAATTTACTCGTAATAATTTCACGTAGCTCTCTTGGCTTTAATGTCGATGTATTAATAACCGTTTTTGCATGACTCTTAATCTCTTCAAGCAACTGACGCTCTAACTTAATGCCGTCTAACAGTAAACCAGCAGGCGATAATGGATGTGAGCGTCGCGTTTCTTTATATCGTCTTACCAAGGCCTCATCATCGGCATCTAAAAATAAAATATTTCCTTGAATATCTTCTTGATTTGCTAATTCATTTAAAACGGCTGATACCGATTCAAAAAATTGATGCCCACGTAAGTCCATCACAACTGCTATCCGTGAAATTTTCCTTTCTGAATCACGCATTAGCGCTAAAAATGTTGTTAGTAACTCTGGTGGAATGTTATCGACACAATAAAATCCTAAATCTTCAAAACTTTGCACTGCTACCGTCTTACCAGCGCCAGACATTCCTGAAATAATTACTAGTTCCTGTGCATACGTTTGATTATCCATATCGATTAGTTCTCCCTTCTGTTATCCTGTATTAACAAGCTGTAAGATCATTCGCTTCAAAAGTTGGAGCAAAATGACGGTTCACAAAACTTGAATGGTGAAGCTAACCGTCCATGGGAGATGAAGTCCCTTAGAGTGTTAGATTCACTTTATTCCTGTGAATTTTGTATCGTTTCACTTAAAAGCTCAAATTGCTCTGTATACTCAAAAGTACCGTATTGTATCCCTTGTTGTGATGCAACAAACAATAAATTCGTTCGATCTCCTTCAGCCATTGGTAAATGGTGCAATTGATTGATATCAAACCAGCCAAGTATACCTTCCTTCGTTTCCTCATAAGGTACACCTTCAATGCCATGTGCAACAAACGTATAAAGCATCCATTCGTTAATGATTTCTTGCTCTCGCTTAATAACCATCGTATAGACACCTTTTAAATGAACATTTTTCGGTGTTGTATTCGTTTCTTCTTGAAATTCACGAACAGCTGCCTCAAAAATGGATTCACCGCTCTCCATCTTCCCACCTGGCGCTACATACCACCCACGCCTTGGTTTTTGTAATAATAAGGCTTTGCCATCCTGTATTGCTAATAAATTGGCGATTCTTTGCATATCTTCACCTCTAATTCAATTGCTATGCTTTAATTATACATTGCTTAAGCTGTTTTAAGCACAAAAAAGAGGCTGCTTCTGCAAATAAGCAGAAACAACCTAAAAAAGGGAGATTCACTAATACATTTAGTATACCCTTTGATTGTTGCAAGAAAGTTACAGCATTATTAAAGTTCGATTAAAGTTGATGCTTTTCCTTTAATTCCTCAACAAAATGCTGTGCGGATTGTGCAGCAATACTGCCGTCACCTGTCGCTGTTACGATTTGACGAAGCATTTTATCACGCACATCTCCAGCCGCAAAAATACCTGGTACGGCTGTTTCCATTTTTTCATTCGTTACAACATAGCCTGCTTCATTTAAAATATTTAACTTTGCAAACGGTGCAGTTAGCGGAAGCATGCCGACATATACGAATACACCATCTGTTTTCACTTCTGTTTCTGTACCATCTACTGTAGATGTTAATGTCACGCTACCTACTTTACCATTATCTTCATTCACTTCTTTTACTGTTGAATTCCAAATGAAGTCCACTTTTTCGTTCGCAAATGCGCGATCTTGAAGAATTTTTTGTGCACGTAATTTGTCACGGCGGTGAACAATTGTTACTTTATCTGCAAAGCGTGTTAAATAGACACCCTCTTCTACAGCAGAATCTCCTCCACCGACAACGATTAAATTCTTTTGCTTAAAGAACGCACCGTCACATACTGCACAGTAACTAACACCGCGTCCACCAAGCTCTTGCTCGCCTGGCACGCCCATTTTTTTGTATTCTGCACCTGTCGAAATAATAATCGCACGTGTTTTATATTCTTTTTTACCAGAAACAATCGTTTTATATTGCTCACCATTAATGATTTCTGTTACGTCACCATAAGCATACTCAGCGCCGAATTTTTTTGCATGCTCAAACATTTTCGTTGATAATTCTGGTCCTAAAATATGATCAAAACCGGGATAGTTTTCAACTTCTTCCGTATTCGCCATTTGCCCACCTGGAATACCACGCTCAATCATCAATGTAGCTAAGTTTGCACGAGATGCATAAACCGCTGCTGTCATTCCTGCTGGCCCAGCACCAATAATGACTACATCATAAATTTTTTCCTCTACCATAAAAAAATCCTCCTCAGAACTCTACTACTAGACTGCATTCATCGTATACAATTCAAAAGCTAGTTTCAAATAAAATGCCTATTCGAACTCTGTCGGTACAAATGCCAATAACTCATTCATATATTTCGTCAATGTCGCTACACTAACATGATAATTTTCTGCACATTGCTTTTTCGTCACATTATCTCCCAATGCCGATTGCAACATATAGTCTATCGCTGCCGCAATAGCAACAGGATTTTTAAAAGCATAGCTTGAACGTAACGCTAGCTCACCAATGGAAAACCATAATTGCAGCGCAGATGCTGTAGCGTAGTTGAGCTGGTTGCGTGTTTCAAATAATCTCTCCGCTACTTCTAAAAAACGTACGAGGCCCTTTTCAGCCTCTGTTTGCATCGAAAATTCATGTCCAAGCGCATAAGCTAAACAAAGCTTTTCTGTTTCATTATATTGCTCAATATTAATCCATTTAGGATGCGCGATAATTTCCTGTTTATGTGGTGAATGCTTTAAAATAAAAAAGCCAAATAAGCGATCTGATGTATAGTTACTATTGATTTTCTCAATAATTAACTCGCGATTTTTTTCTAATGCCTGCTCTCCTAAAGTGAGTGAATTCATATGCCATGGCTCTAGCCCTTCCTTTGATGGGTCTAAAGCAAGCAATGTTTTCCATGCAGCTTGTGCTACCTCCTCCTGCTCAGAGAAATAGGCAGACTGTGCCAGCCAATAATAGAAGCCTGGATCACCGTCATAGCCTCGCTTATGCATCGAACGTAGCCATTTATAAGCGACCTTGTATTCCCCAATTAAAGCTAAAGTCGCACCAAGCTTATAACGATTTTCCCAATCATAAGGCTGGATTTTTTTCAATAAAGCTGTCAATCCTTCCAGCTCTTCTTCCTCGCGCTCATAATAAGCAAAAACAGCTAGATTACAAAGCGCATGTAAGTTGCCATGATTTTCACGTAAAACCTGCTTTAATAGTGCATATGCATGCTCTTTTTCACCAATATAAAAATAGGCAAGCGATAAATTATTATAAGCCGGCCATGCATCAGGGAATTTTTCAATCAACTGCTCTAGCACTTCGATGGCTTTCGGAAAAGCTCCTTGCTCCATCAAGCGACGTGCCTTTTCTTGTGCAATTAATTTCTCTGCATCTTGCTCATCCACGTCTTCGGATAAATCTTGCTCAAATTCTACAAAGTCTAAAATTTCATATGCATCGAGCGCATATATACCCTCTGGCTCCTGTGCTAAATATTGCTCAGCATATTTTTGGGCATCATGTATTAAACCTAAACAGCCTGAAACATCTGCTAGTAAAAAAATAATTTCCGCATTGCTTGGCTCCAAGCTATATGCTGTATGAATTAATTCATATGCATGCTCATAGTTTTGAGCCTCTATCTCTAAAAGACCGTACTGTGTTAAAACACGCACATCATCTGGATTTAATTCCACAGCACGCTTTAAATATTTATAAGCTTTATCAATTTGCTCCTTTTCTAGCGCCTTCACTGCTTTGTTATAATAGTAATCACCAGTTGGCACAAAGGAGACGATATTTTCTTTTCTTTGTTCTTTATTTTCCAACAATATTTCCTCCGAAACAAGAATAGGGGCTGTTGGAAAAAGCAGGTACATCCCACTCTTCTCCAACAGCCTATACGCATTTTAGTAAAGCGCTAGCCGTTCAGAAACAAATCTTGCCTCACAGCAAAATTTAACCAAATAGCACTAACGAACTATTATTTTCACATATCAAAATTTATTCAACAGCCCCATATAACTTTCATATTATTATAGCATAAACAATTTAATAGTCATTGTTTTATTTTGTCTTTGTCATGAACGTCTAAATCATATTGATTATGCGAACACGCTCAAAAAAATTCCTTGATAGGTTCTTGATTTTCAACTTTTTTGTCATTGAGGAATCGTTTTAGAAAGAGTCAATAAGTTCATTGATTTGGATATAAGTCTCTTGGTTCGATAAAGCCTCAGAGACTTAATGAACAGGCTTCCAGTTTAGCAATTATCAACTCACTACCTCAAGTTATTTTCTTCATTATATGCTACGGGAAGCGCATGTGAAAATAAAAAGGCACTTGCGAGAATGACCTATCACTCCCACAAGTGCTGCTGTTATTTTTTTGTTTTTTCAGTGCGCTTACCAACACGAATGGTCTTTTTCAAAAATTTTATCGCATCATTCGTTGTAGTTTCTAATACATCGAATGGTTCATCAAGTTAAATTACCTGAAAATATTAATTTTGTATGTTTATAAATAATAATTGTAGCAGTTATTAACACAATCAGCTGTTTTACAATAGGCATCAAATTAGAAAATATCACAAAAATTAATCCTAATGTAGTAAGAACCTCAGTTAATACGATTTTTGTTTTCATATTTTTCTTAATTAGCCTATTTTTAAGAAGGATTATCCATCCTCCAATAAATAACACAGCTAACCAAAAGATATATAAATCCGGATTTAATGCATATCCGAATAATGGAACATATAACAGGAAATATGCCCATTTTGAAAGTTTGAATAGTTTTTCTGTATGTTTATCCAATTTCAATCAACTCCTTTTAAAGGAATAATCACCATATTCCTTGTGTATAATTAGGGAATGCTCTTCAATATAAATACCTTTCTCTCGAACTCCTACTAGTAGAAAAAACTAACATAAATTAGTTAATGAAGCAGCTCCAATAATCAATAAAGCAACAGGACTACCTATTAATTATAGCAATAAAAAACAAAAACTGTAAGAAAAGCATACATATGCATGCTTTTCCTACAGTTTATTTTTTCTGATGTCTTTCCTCTAGCACCTTTAACACTTCGTAAATATCGACCTTTTGCTCCTGCAATAATACGAGCAAGTGATACATTAAGTCAGCAGCTTCCCACTTTACTTCTTCCGTATCTCGGTTTTTGGCACCGATGACGACTTCCATCGCTTCCTCACCAATTTTCTTGCCAATTTTATCGATACCTTTATCGAATAAATAGGTCGTATATGCACCTTCTGGCATCTCTTGTTCTCGCTCTTTAATTAACTCGCTTAATTTTGAAAGAATGCTGACAGAGCCGACATCCTCATTGCGTACAAGCTCCTCTGTAAAACAAGAGATTGTGCCATTATGGCATGCTGGACCTGCTGGTAACACCTCGACAACTAAAGCATCACGATCGCAATCTGTCGTAATCGAAACGACTTGCTGCGTGTTGCCACTTGTTGCTCCTTTATGCCACAATTCATTGCGCGAGCGCGAAAAGAACCATGTTTCATTTGTTTCGATGGTTTTTGCTAAAGATTCCTCATTCATATAAGCAACTGTCAATACTTCCTTCGTTTTCGCATCTTGTACGACAGCCGTTATTAAACCTTGTTCATTAAACTTCACATCAATCATCGCACACAAACTCCTTTATCACGTAAATATGCTTTAATTGCAGCTACGCTCGTTTCTTTGTAATGAAAAATGGACGCGGCTAGCGCAGCATCAGCATTTTTCAATACTTCAGCAAAATGCTCCGCATTCCCCGCACCACCACTTGCAATGACAGGCACTGTTACCGCATCACGAATCGCCTTTGTTAAGGCAACATCAAAGCCTGATTTTTCACCGTCACGGTCCATGCTCGTTAATAAAATTTCACCAGCACCTAAACGCACCGCCTCTTCCGCCCAATCAACGGCTTGCCATGTTGTTTTATTGCGTCCGCCATGCGTATAAACCATCCATGTGCCATCTTCTTCACAAAAATGTGCATCAATCGCCACGACAATACATTGTGAACCGAAATAATCTGCTCCTTCTTGAATTAACACCGGGCGCTCCAATGCGGACGTATTGATCGATACTTTATCTGCACCAGCTCGCAATATACGCTTCATATCCTCCAATGTGCGAATACCTCCACCAACTGTAAAGGGGATTGCTAAGGTAGCTGCTGTTTGACGTACGACACCCTCCATCGTCGCGCGCCCTTCATAAGAAGCTGAAATATCTAAAAAAACAAGCTCATCTGCGCCTTGCTCATCATAAAATGTCGCAAGCTCTACAGGATCACCCGCATCGCGTAATGACTCAAACTGAATTCCTTTTACAACGCGTCCATCCTTGACATCCAAACACGGAATAATACGTTTCGTTAACATTGCTTCACACCTTCCAACCATTGCTGCAATAAGAATAAGCCGAACTGTCCTGATTTTTCAGGATGAAATTGCATGCCTGTAAAATTATTTTTCGCTACAATTCCAGGTACTTGCACATCGTAATAATCCGCAAATGCAACAAGCTCCTCCCGCTTTAACTCGCTCGCATAAAAGGAATGTACAAAATAAACGAAGCGCTCCTCTTGCAATGATGTCAGCCAATTTGGCATCTGTGCAAACTGTAAGTCATTCCAGCCCATATGTGGAATGCGCGGTATCTTCTGAAACTTTGTAATACGCCCTGAAAAAATGCCAAGCCCTTTTGTATAAGCCACTTCATCGCTTTCTTCAAATAAAAGCTGCATACCAAGGCAAATACCAAGCAACGGCTTCTTTGTCGATTCAATAAAGGAGGTCAGCCCTGCATCGTGCAGGCGTTTCATTGCGTCTGGAAATGCACCTACCCCCGGTAAAATAAGAGCATCCATCGCATCTAATTGCGCTCTATCTGCCGTCACAGTAACGTCGACGCCTAAACGCTTTAACGCCTGCTCAACGCTAAATAAATTGCCCATACCATAATCAATTATGCCAATTCTCACGTTAACAGCCCCTTTGTTGACGGTACACCTTTTACGCGTGGATCAATCTGGATTGCATCGTCTAACGCTCTTGCTAACGCCTTGAAAATTGCCTCAATTATGTGATGCGTATTATGTCCATATGGGACGATGACATGGACATTCATACGTGCCTCTAATGCAAATTTCCATAAAAATTCGTGGACAAGCTCCGTGTCGAATATGCCTACTTTTTCTGTTAATGTTGGCACTACACGATACTCTAAATGTGGACGATTCGAGCAATCCACGACAACTTGTGCTAAGGCATCGTCCATCGGTACAAAAGCATTGCCATAGCGCTTAATACCCTTTTTATCGCCTAGTGCTTCACGCACCACCTGCCCTAACACAATACCAATATCCTCTGTCGTATGATGTGCATCAATATGCGTATCACCATCTGCAATAATTTTGCCATCAAATAAGCCATGCTTCATAAATAAGTCGAGCATATGATCCATAAAAGGTACGCCTGTCTCAATTTGTGCCTGTCCTTCTCCATCTAAATTTAACTCTACTGTAATTTTCGTTTCATTTGTCTTGCGTTCTATTTTTGCGTACCGCATCTTTATATCTCTCCTTTTTCCCAGCCGCGCGCCTCAACCGCTCTAGCATGCCCTTCTAGCCCTTCTAATCTCGCTAAACGTGCAATCTTTGGAGCATTTTGTTTCCACGTTTGCTCACTATAATAAACAATGCTTGTGCGTTTAATAAAATCATCGACATTCAAGCCACTCGCAAAGCGTGCTGTGCTATTTGTTGGCAAAACGTGGTTCGTGCCTGCAAAATAATCACCGACAGGCTCTGAGCTGTAACGTCCGATAAAAATTGCACCTGCATGTGTAATTTTTTGTGCATCTTCCTCCGCATTTACTGTCATAATTTCTAAATGCTCCGGCGCTAAAGAATTCACTGCCGCAATGGCCATTTCCACCGTTTCCGCAATATAAATTTGCCCGAAACGCTCAATCGCTTGTCGCGCAATGCTTTCTCTCGGTAATGTAGACAGCTGTCGTTCCACTTCCTCGGCTACTTCCTCTGCGAGCGATTCACATGTTGTAATTAAAATCGCACATGCTAATGCATCATGCTCTGCTTGTGATAATAAATCAGCCGCCACTTCATCTGCATAGGCGGTTTCATCTGCTAATATAGCAATTTCACTCGGTCCTGCAATCATATCAATCGCCACTTCGCCAAATACTTCACGCTTCGCCAATGCCACATAGATATTGCCTGGCCCTGTAATTTTATCCACAGGTGCAATTGTTTCCGTGCCATAAGCTAATGCCGCAATCGCTTGTGCACCACCAATTTTATAAATTTCTGTTACCCCTAAAATATGTGCCGCTACAAGCACCGCATCTGGCAACTGACCATTTTTACTAGCAGGTGATGTGATAACGATGCGTTTTACCCCTGCAACTTGTGCTGGAATCACATTCATTAATACCGATGATGGATAAGCCGCTGAACCACCCGGCACGTATAACCCCACCGCCTCTAATGGTATAATGCGCTGTGCCAAATAAGAGCCATCTGCTAAAGGTAACTTATAACCTGTGCGGTGCTGTTGTTCATGATAAAGGCGAATATTTGCTGCTGCCTCTGTTAAATCTTGTAACAACACTTGATCGAAATTTGCCAAAGCTTGATCTATCTCTCCTTGCGACACACGAAAATCGGTTAAGGCAACACCATCCCATTTTTCGCTATATGTACGAATTGCTGTATCACCCTGCGCCTTGACATTGGCAAGCACCTCACGCACGACAGCTAGTTGCTGTTCATTGCCCCCCTCTAATGGGCGCTTTAACGAAATATGATTAGTTAATGTTATAATTTGCATACATTAGCCCTTCTCTCTACTGAACACATTTTCTTAAACGACTTACCATCTCTTGAATGCGCACACTTTTTAAACGATAGCTTACGGGATTTGCAATTAAACGTGATGAAACATCTGCGATATGCTCATATTCCACAAGCCCGTTTTCCTTTAACGTACGTCCAGTTGACACTATATCGACAATGCGATCTGCTAGCCCAATCATCGGTGCAAGCTCGATAGAACCATTTAATTCGATAATTTCAACCTGTTCGCCAATTTCTTTATAATATTTCGTCGCAATATGTGGATATTTTGTTGCGATGCGTGGTGCTACCTCGTTCATCGTTGTATTAGGTAAGCCTGCCGATGCAATATAGCAGGTGCTAATTTTTAAATCGAGTAGTTCATGCACCGTGCGCTGCTGCTCTAATAAAACATCCTTCCCTGCAATGCCAATATCCGCAACACCATGCTCTACATAAACTGGTACATCCATTGGCTTTGCTAAAATAAAGCGAATATTTTCCTCTGGAATTGCAATCATTAGCTTTCGGGTTTCTTCCATGTCATCAGGTAATTGAAAACCTGCATTTTCTAATATTTTGCATGCTTCCATAAAAATGCGCCCTTTCGGCATTGCAATCGTTAACTCTGTCATTGCTGCTCCTCCTCTTGCACGTAAATAACCTCACTAAATTGCCTTTGATATGCAGCAATATTTGTTAAATCATTCATCACCTGCATTGTCACACGACGACCATCTGCGCGTAAATTTACTGCACGTTGCAATGCTTCACTATACAAAGCTGGCTCAAATAACAGCAAAATGGTTACTACCATCGAATCACTCGTTGGAATAATTTCTAATAACCGGTCTACACGTAAGCCAAAGCCTGTCGCTCCAACCTCTGAGCCAAAATGTGCTAAAAGCCCATCATAGCGACCACCATTACCAAGAGGAAAACCACTACCTGCCGCAAATACTTCAAACAGCATACCTGTGTAATAATTCATATGGCTCGCAATTGTAAAATCAAACGTAATATAGTCCATTAAATTTGCTTGCTTTAGCAATTGCTCTAGCTCATACATATATGTTAATTCATTTGCATTGACTACGTATTTCTCTATTGTAAGAACCGATTGCACATTCATTGCTTCCTCAATAAATTGAAGTAAAATGTCGCTATTTTCCTGCGGTAAATTAAATGACACTACTGTTTCCTCAAACCCTACATAATTGCGCTCTACTAATAATTGACGCAATGCATGCATCTGCTCATCATTCATCGTGTAGTGCTGCAAAATCGCTTGTAATACACGTGCATGTCCAATCGTAATTGTAAAAGCTTTAATCTTTAATTGCTGGAGCAGCTGAATTGCTGTGATAATCACCTCTGCATCTGCAAAAACAGAGGTATCACCAATTAACTCAATCCCCATTTGCTCAAACTCGGCTGGACGTCCCCCCTCCGTTTGCTGTGCGCGGAAAACACTTGCAAAATAGGCGAGGCGCTGTGGGATTTTTTCCTTCAATAGCTTAGCTGTTGCAATACGCGCAATCGGTGTCGTCATATCAGGACGCAATACCAGGAGATTACCTTGATTATCCACTAGCTTAAAGAGAGAAGCATCAGGGATAGCAGAGGCCTTCCCTACTGTATCGTAATACTCCACTGATGGTGTTTTTATAAAATCATAGCCACGAGCATATAAAAAATGTCGCCCTTGTGCTCGAATTGCCTCTAATTTTTCATACGTTTGTGGGAATGTATCACGCATTCCTAGCGGTTTTTCAAATAATTTTATCGTAGACATCATTACGCACCTCAATACAATACTTTAGTTCACTAGTGTGATGGTATAATAAAGCGATGATATTGTCAAGACTTCCACTTGCTTGTTTTTCCAAAATTATGTCTTCAATCACTTATGGTGAGGCGTAAGTGACTGAAGATCTTTGACATTAGCTGCGTTCCTTTTCCGTGAGCTTTAGGTGGATTTTGCGTGTTATTAGCGTTTTTCCATGAGTTATTTGCGAATTCTTTGGGATATCTGCGTTTCTCGTGATTTATCTGCGGATTCTCTGAGATATCTGCGCTTTCTCATGATTTATCTGCGGATTCTTCGAGATATCTGCGCTTTTCCATGATTTATCTGCGGATTCTTCGAGATATCTGCGCTTTCCTATGATTTATCTGCGGATTCTCTGAGATATCTGCGCTTTCCTATGATTTATCTGCGAATTCTTCGAGATATCTGCGCTTTCTCGTGATTTATCTGC
>NZ_PYWN01000153.1 GCF_003049505.1 Metasolibacillus meyeri | reverse complement strand
TTTCACAGGATGTGAAGTTTTTAGCTTGTGTTCCTTTATCACCAATCAGTGGGATATTAGGAAAACCCCCACTGATTGAAGGTTCACTTTATTAGTTATTTCGTACTTTTTAAAAATACCTTCTGTGCAGCAAGTATGCCAGCACCTGCTGTAAAGTCATAGTTGAAATCTTGTAGTGCCGCTTCTATTAATGAAACTGCTTGCAATATATCACTTGGGAAGCAGTAGCCCATATGACCAAAACGGAAAATTTCACCTTGCAACGGTCCGAGTCCACCTGCGAAATCAAGATGATATTTTGATTTCAAATGTGCCAAAAAATCCCCCAATGCAATGCCCTGTGGTGCTTTAATTGCTGTAATCGTTGGTGAAGCATATGCATCATCTGTTAACAGCTCTATATTTAATTCGTTCATGGCAGCACGCACCATATTTTTCATAACGTCATGACGCTTAGCCGTTTGTTCGATGCCACCTTCTTCTGCAATTAATTTACATACTTCGTTTAAGCCGTATAGTAGTGTAATAGTAGGAGTGTTTGGGGTCATCCCTTTTTCAGCCCAACTTTTATAGCTTAATAGATTCAAATAATAAGTCTGTGTATGATTCGCTTCGATGACCTGCCAAGCACGCTTACTCACAGCAACTAACGACAGACCTGGTGGTAGCATCAAGGCTTTTTGCGAACCAGTGACTAAAATATCGATACCCCATTCATCCATTTTTGCTGCTACACCCCCGATGCAGCTTACACCATCTACAATAACGAGTGCATCTGTTTCCTCACGTACAACTTTTGCTAATTCTGCAATTGGATTTAAAATCCCTGTAGATGTTTCATTGTATGTCATAAAAACAGCTTTTATTTTCGGTGCATGCTGTAAAAATTCGCGTAACTCCTGAGCTGTACATGCCTCTCCCCAAGCTTTCTCCAGTTTATGTACTTGGAACTTGTGCTGCTCGCAAATAGAAACGAAGTAATCACCGAATGCACCGACGGTAATCACCACAACATTATCACCAGCCGAAACGGTGTTCACGGCTGCGGCTTCAAGTGCAGCAGTACCACCTGACGGTAAAAATAAAATTTCCTGCTCAGTGCCAAATATAGGCTTTACTAAATTAACAGCCTCCTGATAGAGTTCGACAAACTCTGGTGTTCGATGACTAATGATATGTTTACACATCGCGAGCTCTATACGTTTTGGAATGGGGGTAGGACCTGGGTGACGCAAAATATTTTCATACATAGTTACTGCCTCCTTTGAATACAGAATTTTTTGACTATATATTATAATAAGAAATATTTGCTAAAATAGATAGCATTTTGACCATAAATGATTATTCTGGTGAATTGGGTGAAATAACTTCCCATTGTCCAAACAATGTTAAACCACTAGCCTTTGCTAAGGAAATAGAACCAGTGTTGTCAAGCTGACAACGGTATTGAGGCTCGTAACCATTTTCATATGCATATTGACTAATCGCACGTACAATCTTGCGGGCATGTCCTTGTCCACGAAATTGTGGCAATGTTAAAACACCAAGATCAGCAAGTTTCGAACTACCCCATGGATACATGCTGGAAGCACAAGCTAAGCGCTGTTCTACAAAGGAGCCAAATACAGCCCAATGGTCTAATTCAACATAAGCATCATCTAAATCTTGCTCTGAGGCGGAGCTTTCAAATGCTGAAAATACCTCTGTATCCTGCGTGTTTAGTTGACGTATATGACCAGCAATAATTTCTGTGCATATTTTATTTTTTTCTTCTTCTGTAAAATAAAAAATATGGTCAGCACCGTGCAATAACATGTTTGCTTCTTGCAATTTTTTGCGGAAAATCACCTCAGATAAAGGCTGTTCCTTTGAAAGCTGTAGCTTTGCTACGATTGCAGGTGTTATAACAGCATAAACTTTACAATCAGCCGTCGTTAATACCATTATGCGGCGTTCTTCCTTTAAATGAGGGTTAATAATGCAGTGAAAGCGATTATCATTATAAAAGACTTCAGCATTAAAAGATTCACTCCAAAAATCTGTAATTGTTTGTGAAAATAAAGCCATTACGATTCCTCCTTTTGCATGCCCTTATTTTAACATGCTGTAAAGCACAACGAATATCAAAACAATATGTTTGAAATCATTAAAATAAAAGATAGGGGGTCGATACAGAATGAAGCATGTTGTGCAAAGGATGATTGATTGGGTAGAGGATCATTTGTTTGAGGGATTCTCATTAGTTGAGTTAAGTGAAAAAATAGGGTACTCCCCTTATTATTGCTCCTTTAAATTTCATCAGATAACGGGTGTGAGCTTAAAGCGTTATATGACGCTAAGGAAAGTTTATCTTTCTTCTATTGCTTTAAAGGATACGAATGAGCGAATATTAGATATTGCGTTAAATCATGGTTACTCCACACAGGAATCATATACGAGAGCCTTTAAAGAAATAGTTGGTGTCAGTCCAAATGTCTATAGACAAAATCCCATGCCATTACAATCATATGTAAAGCTGACAATGACCATAGGGGAGATGCATACAATGGATATTTCAAAAAAGTTACGAATTAAAAATTTGCAAAATAATATGAATGAGCAGTTTGATGTAGGTGTGTTGAATATTTTAAATGGGGAGGAGATGTTTAAGAAATTTAAAGAGCAGCAATTAATGGGAGCTAGTGATTATGCACCCTTTAATGAAGCAATGTGTATCAATGATACTACTTATCCAATTTTTAGTCCTAAATTTAATGAAATGCGAGCGCAAGGGCATAAAGTGATGTTACAAAGCTATGAAGCCATTACATTAGCTACATTAAAAAATAATTTATTTTCTAAAAAGTATGCTTGTATCGTGCTATGGTTTGGTGAAGATATGTTTTGCCAAATGAATTTACTGACTGTACTTGCCTATTTAGAGCAAATCAATTATGAGGGTGTAGTTTATTATCATGCCGTACAGGAGCAAACGTATGATGTGGAGGAAATAGTGCTACAACTAGGAGGTTACCGCTCTTTATATAAGACTGTTTTAATGGAGAAGCGTATGCCGAGTGTGGATATGATGCCTGTTATGTATCAAGGAACTAAATTATATTTAGAGCTACAAAAAGAAATGAATGAAATAACGAAGTATATTGAAGGGCATAGACACCTAGCGCTAAATGAATTAGTCAGTCGTTTACTAAAAGTTTTTCCACAGTATGGGTTAGGAGATACACAGTATATTGAAATAATAGATAGAGTGCGGAAAAGTTAAAATAAGATAAAGTTAAAGTTTATAAATATGGATGTTTTTACGAACTTTATAGTGAAGAAATAAAAAAATGTTCGGAAATGGATTGAAAAATAGAAAGTGTGGTGATATATTATTGAATGTAAATTAAATAACATCGTCGTATAATAGCGGGAATAGGCTCGCGAGTTTCTACCAAATCACCGGAAATGATTTGACTACGATTTAAGTAAATTTGTATTGTAATATACAGATACTTTATTCGTAGACATGTCGACTTTATGAAGAGGCATGTCTTTTTAATTAGTCTTATTTCCTACGATTATAGACGATAAACGGAGGAACAATTCACAATGAAAAAATATTTCGAGTTTGATAAACTTGGAACAAATTATCGCCGAGAGATTCTTGGAGGATTTACAACATTTTTAGCAATGGCTTATATTTTAGTTGTAAACCCTATGACGTTAACGTTACAAGATGTACCAAATTTGCCAGAGGCGTTACGGATGGACTATGGGGCGGTATTTGTAGCGACAGCTGTTGCAGCAGCAATCGGTTCGTTTATTATGGGGATTCTTGCTAGATATCCTCTAGCATTGGCACCGGGCTTAGGTTTAAATGCATTTTTTGCTTATACGGTTATTTTAACGAACGGTAGCCCATGGCAGCACGCATTAGCGGCTGTGTTTGTATCAGGTGTATTTTTCTTAATTTTAACATTAACAGGTTTACGCGAAAAATTAATTAACGCGATTCCAATGGAGCTTAAATTGGCTGTTGGTGCAGGTATCGGTTTATTTATTGCATTTATTGGTTTGAAAAATGCAGGCATCGTTATAGCAAATCCAGCGACATTTGTGGGAATTGGAAATTTAACAGAACCTGAAGTGTTATTAGCTATTTTTGGTATTATTATTACGGTTATTTTCTTAGTTCGTGGTGTTAAAGCCGGCGTATTTTTAGGGATGGCCATCACGGCAGTGGCAGGAATGATTTTCGGTTTAGTTAACTTGCCATCAGGCATCGTTGAAATGCCACCATCTATAGCGCCAACTTTCGGTGCATTATTCTCAGCATTTGGTGATATAGAATTCTACACATTATCAATGTTATCAGTGATTTTAACATTCTTATTTGTTGACTTCTTTGACAATGCGGGGACATTAATGGCTGTGGCAAACCAAGCAGGTTTTGTGAAAGATAATAAATTACCACGTGCGGGTAGAGCATTAATTTCTGATTCAATTGCAACAATTGTAGGTTCTATTTTTGGTACATCAACAATTACTTCATTTGTAGAATCTTCATCAGGTGTTGCAGCAGGTGCACGTACAGGCTTTGCTTCAATTGTAACAGGCTTATTATTCTTGTTATCTTTATTCTTCTTACCTTTGTTAAGTGTTGTAACACCAGCAGTAACAGCTCCAGCTTTAATTGTTGTAGGTATACTAATGGTTGCATCACTAGGCAAAATTGATTGGGAAAAGTTCGAGGTAGCTGTACCAGCATTCTTTACAATGTTAATGATGCCACTAACATTCTCAATTGCAACAGGCGTAGCAATTGGCTTTGTCTTTTATCCATTAACAATGATTGTTAAAGGTCGTGCTAAAGAGGTTCACCCGATTATGTATGTGTTCGGTTTAATTTTCTTACTTTATCTTGCAACGGCAGCACATTAATATTTAGTTATTAAGCTACTCAAATGATTAATCGTTTGAGTGGCTTTTTTATTAGTAAAATAAATTTATAAAAAATAAGAAACCATCAAGTTGCTACTCTCGTATATGATAGAAAAAGTTGCTTGGAGGAAGAAGGATGAAAAAATATATACTTTATGGCATTGTGTTAGCAGTTGGTGCGATAGTAGCTGCTCTGATTTTAGGTGATATACACAAGACAAGCCAAATCGCTGCAGGAATAGGTGGGGCTTTACTAATACTTACAATGTTATTTTCAGGTGTGTTTGTTAATGGAGATCGTCTACGTGCTAATCTGGCTACAGAATCAAAGGAACAAAGAGAGCGACGTTATAAGTATGAAGAAAAATTTTTATTTATGTCGATTCCATGTTTTGTAGTTGCAATTTTATTTTATTGGCTATTTTAATATGATAAGTAAAAATTTTTTGTTGCATATATAATAGGAAGGAACTCATTTATTAAAATCAGAATATTTTTTCTTTAAATAAAGGGTTGCAATTTAGATGGGTATCGGTGTATAGTAATAAACGTTGTTGCGAAACAAACGAAAAACAAAAATAAAAAAGTTGTTGACTTTGAAAATGCAACATGATATTATATAAAAGTTGCTTCTGATAGATGCGGCGATGATATGAAAATGAACCTTGAAAACTGAACAAGCAAGACGTGAATGAAAAAACGTTTCATT
>NZ_PYWN01000152.1 GCF_003049505.1 Metasolibacillus meyeri | reverse complement strand
GTTGACCGGATTTTCTGGGTTACCTGGTGTTCCGGGATTGCTCGGATTTTCTGGGTTACCTGGGTTAATACTAATTGGCTTCATTGGTACATCATACTTTACAATATCCCATTCAACAGAAATGATTGGGCTTGTATGTGTTTCATAGCCTTCTTTTGTTACAACTAAATAGTAATCCGCTTCTGGGAATACCATATAAGCATAGAAGCCGTTAATATCACTAAATTGCTCTGGGCTAGCATTATCATTTGGTTCAAAGCCTGGAATTGCAGGCAATACGACTTTCGAACCTGGCGTAATGCCTTTTGCAATATTTCTTGGCGTATCTGCGTAATACAGTGTTACTGTAGCGCCTTCAATTTTTGTCCCCGTGTTTGCATCGCCTGTTGTTTCATCATAAACCGTGCCATATGGATCAACTAACTCTTCCGAAATATTAAGTTCGTCAATATTTGCTAAGTTAAGCACTTTATCCTTAACAAGTACTAACTCTTTACCTGATTCAAATTCATAGCGCACTTCCATCATATAGTTACCTATAGTTAAGCCTTCTGCTAAGAAAGTACCATTGTTAGCTAAAGGAAATGCTTTCGGAATACCGTTCTCTAAAACATAATTGCCTGTTGCATCCTTTAAATAAATTTTCAAGTTTCCAGCAAATGCTGCATTTAGTAGTGTTGTGTTGCCATTTGATTGCTTGAAGAGTACGATACCTACAGCAGCAATTTCTGCTGGAATTAAGTCACCTTCTGTTGTAACATCAGTGTCTTCAATAAATGCTTTTTGTGTAAATGGAATTGGCGTTGGTACGCCACCAATATTAATCATTCGGATGTAAGTAATTGTATATTCCTCATCTCGTTGAACAGGATGATAATACCTTCCCTCCGAATCAGTAGTGATGATTTCTTCCTCACCAGTCTTAAGATTTCTTACCACAATCTCTGCATTAGGGATAATTTCCCTCGTTTCATTGTTGCGTAGAACACCAGTAAGTGCTGCTGGCATTGTGATAATCTTTACATCATCTTCATTGTATGGTACACCTGACGGGCTAGTAGCATTCGTCTTCGCAATAACCTCATGCTCCTTCGGTGTTACCTCAGTCAATTTCGGTGGCGTATATGAAATCGTCACTTTACCATTTTCATCCGTAATTCCTCTTCCTACTTCCACACCATCAACGATAAAGATAATTTCCTCACCCTCTACTGGCGTGCCATCCTCTCCAGTTAAAGTAGCTGTCAATTCAGCAGGCGTCTTGCCATCTCCACGTACCTTTTGAACTTTTGGTTCTAAGGCAAGTGTACCTGGAAGGTAACGGGCGTTTTTAAATAGCGCCTCTGCAATTACGCCTCCTTCGATAGTACCGACATGCTCTCGGCTTGTTGGGTCTGTTGTATAACCTTCCGCTGTATAATCAGCTTCTGTTACAACATATCCTGTATTCTTTAAAATATCCTCAATCAGAATCGTCTGACCATGCTTAAGTTCAAACGTATCTCCAGATTTAATATTTCCTGTAGTGCCATCAGACTTCGTATAAGAATACGTTCTATCTGCACCTGCTCCAGTGAAGATGACTGTGTACTCAAAGTCCTTATTCATATCGCTACCATTACCAGTTACCGTATTGCTAACTAGCAAGCCACCCGCAGCATCTTTATGATTGATAAATTTCGCTTCGGCTGTTTGCGATTCTTCAATATCACCTGTAAGTGTGAAATCTTCTGGTGTAGTTTCATAGTCTTCACTCGTGTAATCTGTCTGTTGAACTGTGTAAGTAACTCCTACAGGTAGATTGCTAATAGTGATTGACTCACCATGTTTTAGTACAACTTTTTGACCTGATTCAATTGTCCCTGTCGTACTGTTAGACTTCGTATAAGAATACGTTCCATCTGCTCTTGCTCCAGTGAAGTTGATCGTGTATTCAAATTCCTTATTTCTATCGCCACTTCCAGTTACCGTATTGTCGATTAACAGATGTCCTTGTATTGTTCGGTTGTTGACATACCCCAGCTCCGTTACTGTACCTTTTTCAATTGCACCACTATATACTCGAGTTTCTGGGTCTGTCGTATAGCCATCATTTGTATAGCTTTGTTGTGTAACCTTGTAAGAAAGACCTTCAAGTAATTTAGGGAATGTGATTTCCTCACCATGCTTTAGAATAATAGATTCGCCACTTATTAAAGTAGCTTTTACTCCATCCTTGACATATTGATATTCCGCATCCTCGTCTTCTCCATCAAAAACAATTGTGTAACTAAAGTCTTTGTTTTGATCTCCACCATTGCCTGTTACAGTGTTGTCGATTTTTAATCCACCCGCAGCAGGAGTTGGAACGATTAATGGGTCATCAGAAGTTACTTTTACACCATCTACCCAAATAGGCTTTCCTGGTGTATTCCCAACGTATACTTGATAAACCTTTGTATTTGGTAAGTAAGTATCCTCATCATAACAAGTTTCTACCAATTCGTAGTACCCTGGGTCAGGGAACAATAAATTACGTTTTCCATCGCTAGCTGTTTTTCCATCCGCAACCTTCGTTCCATCGCTCTTCTTATATAACTCAAAGCATACATCACCTAGTGGCTTTCCATCTGGATCTACCTTGATTAGTGGTAATAGCGCATTAGAAGTGGAACTACCTGCTACATCTGAACTGTCTAGTGTAGTTTCACTTTTCGCACTGATAGATTGTAACTTATCATCACCCATCAGCTTTACTTCATTCCCCATTTTGTCTCCAGCTTTTGGTTCTTGAGATCTATCAACCTCTGTTTGATACACAAATTGATAAAGCTGATTTGGGTCGCTCAAATGAAACTTAATAACTGTAGTGCCCCCTGTTCCTGGTCCAGCCTCCACTTGAACTTCAGCGTTTGGCGCACTAAGGTCTAACGCTGTACCTTCTCGCTCTAAAGTACCGCTAGCCGTCAGTTTAGCACGATATACTGCCATACTAGGTGCAGTCAATATAGGGTTGTCATTTTCATCATAACGCAGTTTCATACCTGCGCCTATAGTATCCTGCAAGTAAATACCTTGTTCCATATTGAATGGTGGTGTATAATCCACTGTCCATTCTAATACACCCGGAAATGGCTTATTAACGGATTTACTGAGTGCTCGAACGGGTACAATAACCTTGCGTTGCTCAGTTACAACTTTTTCTTCTCCACCCCATGTCATATGGAAATCAGCAGTGTTATACACTACTTGCTGCGTTGTACCATTTGTTGTGTATTCCTCTAAATATTGCTCTAATGCCGCATTTGATGGTCTTGCCTTTACTAAAATTACATAAGGGCTTTCCAATTTAGAGAAATTGAATGTTCCTACATTTCCACTCTTAGAAAAACTTACAACATGAGCAGGAGTGCCTGGTTCGATGATTTTTTTCGCATCGTTCCTCAAATCTGAACGACCACTAGCATATGCACCATTGCTTGAGGAACCTTCCCAAAGCTCAAATTCTTTCCCCTCAGAAAACGGTACGAACTCCCAACCTTCAGGTAACGTATCTACTAGCTTAATATTGCTAGCTACTCGATTGCCACCATCTTTTGCCATTTCACCGGTATTATAGCCTGGCATATTCACACTTAAACGGAAGGTAACTGTTTTCGTCGTTTGATCATAACCAGAAATCGTCCATGCTTCATTATTGTTATCTCTAATATAGCTAGCTACGTTATTTGGCGTAACATTTTCAGGTGTACCATCTATCTTTAATGGCTTCGAAGCAAAGAGCATTTCTTTATTTAACATCGTCACATGAAGATTCACAGAATTTTGTGCGCTCTTGACAGCTTCGCCATCAAATAATAAGGCGCGATTCCATTTTGCTTTCTCTGTATTAATATTCTGTCTAAAGAGGATATCTGGCTTCGTTTCAAGTGCCCGAAAACTGAAGGAAGCATTCTGATCCGTAGTATAACCTGTCACTTTGATTAAATCTGCTACCACTTCACCATCCACTGTCAATGGAATAGCCTTCACATTTAGACCATTTGCACTCTTAAGGCTACCTTGATGATATTGCTTCCACAACTGTGCAGTATTGATATTTACCTTTATTTTTGCAATTGTTGCTGCATCCACCTCATTAGTTATATCCACAGCATTATCTAAGATATTCAAATCTCCACCATGCACAAGCACATCATATACTACAGCATCTGGTAACGCATATTGCGGGGCTAGATTGACTGTCCATGTCACCCCCCCAAGGTTGAAATCCTCCTGTGAAACCGTGCCACCTTTTGTAAATGTGTGTGCACCAATGGTAACAATCGCCTCATCAGTCACTGCGGCAGGTCTTAAACCACTCATCACATCATTGTTCTGAATATCATTTGGTGTATCCAAATTCCAGTTGACACGTGGATCGATTCTAAAATCGGAGCCATTTATCACCTTGCTCTTTATCACTAGTTCTACTCTACCATCAATATCTCCAAAAGAGTAAACACCGTTCGCATCTGGCGTAATCGATGTTTCAGTAGATTGAACACCATCTACCCATGTCTGCCACGTCGCTGAGTTAAATTCTAGCCCATCAGGTAGCACATTTGTGATTGTAAAGTCCTTTAAACCCCTTTTGTTATACCTGCTGTTGACATTAACTGTCCATGTGATTGTTTCACTAGAATGGTCATATGAGGCGCCAGTTTGAATCCAGTCAGGTGCAGTCCACATTTCCCTTGACGCTCCTGCCTGTACTGTATTACTTTCATCCTTTAGCTGTACAGATGGGATAAATCCTTGCCCATTATTACGACCGGGATCCATTCCCAAGCCTCGATACTCCTTATAATATAGATCCTTATGAAACCACGCTTGGTACTCGACTTTCGGATCTACTCCTGTCCCATCAGGGAAAGTGTAGCTCAAACCACCATCTTCATTAATAGTTGGCGTTACCAAAGCACCATTCACCTTGAAAGTTCCTGGCACATAGACCATACGGTAATCGGAAGGCTTCGTGTAAAAGGTCATTCCATCTACTACTAACTTGATTGTTTGATCTAACTGATCAAAAGAAGATGCAGTCGAATGGAAAGTTAAATAGCCATCTTTATATGCCTGTTGATTTGGGTACCACCAAGTCCAGCTTCCGTTCTTTGGTGCATTGTCAGCAGTCAATGTAATGTTATAGGCTGCTGTAACATCTGGATTTTGTAGCTGATAAGCTGTCCCGAAGATGTCGATTGGCTTTATCTCACCATATGCCATTCCAGTTACATCAGCATCAGCTGTCGTTTCAAAGCTAAAGACAATATTTCGCCCAACACCATTGAAAAAGTTATCATCACCATTAAATACAATCCTGATACTGTTCGGCGTGAAGTATGCCGTACCAAGTTGTCTCATACCTGATTCAGTCTGTGCATTCAACACTTTAGTAGCTGTTGGCAACTGCACTTCCTTGAAATAGGCCTCTCTTGTTAGCTCAATCCAATCACCCTTTTGGATGTATTTTTCAGGATCTGCATTCGTTGGATTTGAGTCATCACCATTTACTGGTACGTTAAGCCCTTCTGACTTGAGCGTAAATTGTTGTCTACCCTGAATAATACCATTTGGGTTTATAGCATCATTTCCCTGCTTCACTTCCAGTGGAAATAGTACATTCGCTTCCATAAACACCGCTGTTTTATCTGTAGGCAATCCCACAGACATTGGTAGGATAACTTTCGCTGTGTCTTCCGTTACCAATTGACCAGTTTCGTTGTCGGTTAGCTTATCAGTAACAACTAATTGATCTTCCTCATACTTTTCTGCAGGGCTTGCCTCACTCTCTGCATATGTAGGAACAGCGAATGTCAACGTTTGCAAAATAAGCATGACTACAAGCCAAAATGATAACACCGATTTGCTTTTACTGCGTTTTCGGTTCATCCCCAAAATCTCCTCCTTTTCCTATAATTTTTTCGACTTCAAGATAATCTACCTATTTCTTTTTTGATAATATTACGAAGCATAGGCTTTCTAGATATATAGGTAGAAATCCCTGTGCCGATAGTTTTACACCTAGCTCACGCTTTAAAATATCAGCATATGCCATACGGTATATGTAGTTAACCCTATCATTAAGTGTTGAACAAAAAATAGACAATCTCTCCTTGTATTTTTCCAACCGTATTTTAAAAGTAAAAAAGCAATTTAGATATGAACTATTCTTTAATTTCCATTAACAATTGTATTATTTTGTAGAAACAGGCCAGCAAATTAGCCGAAACAAGAGCTGGAAAAAGGCGATTTACACCAAAATTATTGGTATAAATCGCCTTTTTTTCTCTTATAACAGATACAATATAAAAATTATTATATTTTTCACGTTTTTGTAGTTTTTTCAGTGCCCTTCAAAGGATTTCGGCTCTTTTTTCTACGTTTTATATGTGATTAAACCTTTATTCTGTATTAACAGACTGTAAGCCCCCACTGTTTGACGATTCACTTTATTCAAAATTACATGAATATTAGATTCATCAATATAATCATCCTTCAGTTTCTAATTTCAGCTGACCTTTTGCGATAAAGTACATAGCTACTCCAAAGAACAGCCCGCCTGTAAGCCAGAGTATGATTTCAAACCATCCAACATTAATGGATTCCTTCGACAGCATCGGGAAAAAATATTCCATTAAAACGAACATCAAAAGCCCCCAATTTAAACCTGCAACAAATGAGCTCTTTTTTAACTTTTTAATTCGTTCTTTGTATTCCTCAACAGTATAAATTTCTGTTTCATTTACTCTGTATTTCTTCAATTTAAATAAAACATAATAAGAATTTGTTTGCTGCACAACTAGCAATAGAAATGTTCCTAAAGTGAATTGCTGATGATACAAATCCCAACTAAGACTTATTAACATAAATGCCGTAATCAAAGCGAAAGAAATGACATTCGCGTTCGCTAATACTTTATAAATAATACTTTTTTGATACTCATCACGCTCACCTAAATAGCCAATATATCTTTGTAATAAGCGACCTTCCAACTTATTTGTCTCCATTATCTAATTCCTCCCCATCTTCAAACCAAAATAGTGTATTTAAATCCGTTCCCAGTACTTTAGCAATTCTTATACACAAATCTAAAGAAGGATTATACTTTTGGTTCTCAATCAAATTAATTGTTTGCCGTGCAACGCCCACTTCTTTTGCCAAACTTAATTGTGAAATTCCTTGTACCGTTCGATATTCTTTCACTCTATTCATACAAGTTCTTCTCCCTTTGTCATATATATAGGACACTTTAAGTATAAATAAAATCGTTATAACTGTCAACTATATATGACACATAGTAATTTTTATCATCAAGTAGCTGACTTATTAGGATACCGATGGCGCTACTGCTGGACACAAACGAAACCATAAATTTCCTATAACTAATAGTCCAGAATACAATAGTCCATTCATTTTGGAGGCTATAGAGAGTAACCTCTGTATCGATACAAAGCCTTTTTTTAACATACAAATCGTGATTGACTTTTACCATAATAAAGACTAGCAAAAGCAATGAACCGCCCCCTTGATAATTCAATAGGTTAAATCTGAATACTTATTTAATCTTGGGCATTTTACTTGAATTCATTATCTTTGATGTGCTGTTTCAACCTTGGCAAAGCAGCTTAACATTCATGCTTTTCTAAGTTTTTGAAAAATATTTTATTATAACAAGGAGGAATTATAAATGAAAATCGGCATTATTGGAGCAACTGGAAAATCGGGAAATTTTATTTTAGAAGAAGCAATTGAACGAGGTCATGATGTTACAGCCATAGTAAGAAACGCATCAAAATTAACAAATAAAGAGGTAGAAGTATTAGAGAAAGATATCTATGACCTTTCTTTTGAAGACCTAAAGACTTTTGATGTAATCGTTAATGCTTTTGGTGTAGCTATGGGTGAAGAGGAGCCTCATGTTACAGCTGGGCGTACATTAATTGAAGCTTTAAAAGATACAAAAGCAAGAGCCATTATAATTGGAGGAGCAGGAAGTCTTTATATAGATGAAAATAAATCAATTAAGCTTTTCGACACGCCTGATTTACCAAATAAAGTGAAGTTAACTGCAAAAGGGCAAGGGCAGAATCTCGAAGAATTGCAGCAATCAGAAATAACTTGGACATATTTAAGCCCTTCCGCTACATTTGATCCAGATGGTCCGAGAACGGGTACCTATCAAAAAGGGAAAGATCATTTACTGGTGAATTCCGAAGATGAGAGTTATCTAAGCTATGCAGATTGTGCAATAGCTGTATTGGATGAGATTGAAAATCCACAGCATATAAATGAACGCTTCACGATTGTTTCTGAATCAGCTACTGAGTAGTTTTATTTATCATTTAAGCTCAGTAATATAATTGCTTGTGTTGAAACTATGCACTCAGTTTTAACAGAGTGCATAGCTTCGAGGATCTTTATTCTAAATAGAAAGGATAAAAACAAGAATGCGCATATAAACATTTTTGTTTTACATATATCCTTAAAAATTCTATATTTCAATCTATAACCTAAACAGTTTTACAGCGCTTTTATATACTTTAAAATGTTATCAATATTTTCAGAATTATATTCTGCCTCTGATAAAAGATAGTATCCACTTTTAGAAAAATCAATGTGACCAAGTAAGCTTTTTAAGTATGGAGAAATCAAAACCAAAACGCCATCATTTTCTAATAATTCCTCTGGCGATTCAAACCCATGAGTAACTTCTACGTTAAAAGAACTCAAATCATTCTCTTTCAAGGAGTTTTCTATACTTTTTTTTAGTCTCGTTGACTTTTTCTTAAAAAAGAAGCCTTCTCTATCTAAACCTGTTGCAAATCCGTTAAACCCCATTGCTAATTTTGGATAAATATAAATCGTTTTCATTATGATCGCCCTTTCAAAAGAATTATGACCCATTTAATACTAATCATAAATTTTTCTCCAACTGCTCTTTTATGTAATATTGAGGGATTTTTTTATTATACTTCCATTCTATTGTATCAAATGTAGATACAACTAAAAACAATTTTTTAACATAGTAAATCTTTAAAAAGCCGATTAGGTGTTCTAATGAATTTTTATAGGGCATTTCATTTTCATATATCTGGTCTGCCGAAATTTCCCAAACTGCAATTTGAAATATTTTAGAGAATAAAAAAAGGGATATTACTTTTACACAATATCCCTTTTTCTCCCCTTTTCCTTTGATGGAATTTTGGCGAGGAATCTATTCATTTCTAATTGTTTTATCCATTTTACATACTATCAAAATATAGTCAAATCAACGTTTTCACTTCAAATATTCTTAGTGAGTTATTTCCACTCTGTTTTAAGCGTAAATTATATAAGCAAAAATGCCGTAATATCAAGGGTTTTGGACGCATAAAGTAGATGTCAACTTTTCCTCTTTTAGTTGACATCTGTTTGCGTGAAAATATATCTACGAGTAAAATACATCCGAGATTAATAATCGTATAAATTTCCGTTTTTGTCATAAAAATAAAAAATTGCAGGTGCAGTATTTTCTACATTTTCAGGCAATTTGATTGCTCTTATAAATATTTTTGAAGTGGATGTGTCTATTTCTGTTTCGAAATTTTTTAATTGGGATTGGAGTTTTATCTTTACTATATTTTCATCTAAATTATTCGCAAATATGACACCATATTTTCCTTTATTGGTATTTAATTCATCATAGGTGACATTAGGATATGTTTTTAAATAGATAAATTTAACTTTATGATTCCATCCTTCTCGAAATTGGGCATAATTAAATTTCTTTTCGTTCAATTGGAAATGAGCTAACCATATATTCGTATCATCTATTTGTTCAAAACTAAGTAATTCTATTTTACTTTCGCTAAACTCTTCCAAAAAAGCTTTTACCTCCTTTTCTGATGTATTTATATAATATTTCGTATAATAATTCCAACAATATATACACAAAACTAGAAGTAATATCACTGAAAAAAACACCAAAATCATCTTTTTCATCCTAAAATCCCCTTTTTTCCAAAAAATTATCGATTTGTATATGGAAAAAGTATATCATTTAATT
>NZ_PYWN01000014.1 GCF_003049505.1 Metasolibacillus meyeri | reverse complement strand
ATCAGCAGTTATTTTCATTTCCACTATCTCTTTTTACTCCATGTAATGGTTCAATTACTCAATAATTTTTTGTCGCTATAAATATCGCCTATAATTCTTGACCTAAAATGTACATTGCCGATAAAGTTTTCATCACCAGCGAAAAATGCGCCTTGATGGAAAATAACGGCTTCATTCCATCCATCATCATTTTCAACATCATCATAAATACGTACAATATGTCCTGCACATATTTCATTACCGTCCATGTCTGTATAACAACTGAAGGGCATAAGCTTAAATTGATTCCCTTTTGCCGTTTCAACAAGTTCACCAAAACCGTGTTCGAATGCCACCCCATTAAATGTGATTTGTTTGTTTTTAAAATCAATCCATTCAACATCAACAATCTTTCCACCACTTAAATGTGATGGATCTATTATCTTTGCTCGTAACTTTATATTGTCCATACATACACCTCAAATATTTCTTATATTTAAAACGGCAATGACGCCTCTATCTCTTCACATTCTTTTCTACAAAAGACCATCAACTTTCCACTAGTCGAATCTAGCTCCTTATCACATAAATAGCATCTATCTTTTTTTGCCACACTATCTTTAAGACATCCATAATAAATAGTGACAACATTTTTATTAATTTCATCGTTACAAGTATGATGCAAAAGAAAACGTATCGGCTTATCATCCTCTTTTGCTGTAACAGCTACCGCCTGTTCTCCTTTTCCAACTTTATTTGTACACGCAAAACATTCATGCTCTTTTCGCGTAATTACTAACTTGCGATTTTTTATGTCAATCATTTTATCCCCTCACAAATTTCTATTAATGAATTCGTAGCAATCATCCAATGTTCGGAACCCCTCTTCGAATTCCACATTTTTCGATACAATGAAAAACTTCTCGTTGCGATCTATTTGTAAATCGCGTATATATATTTGTTGATTTATTTGCAGTTCCGTTAATCGCTTATATACATAATCATGACTTTGTAAATTTACATCACACTCAAAAATATTTAACTGGACAACCGACATAGCACTCACCCTTTCCGCGCTACTTTACGCTGCCGTTCATTAAATGCTATTTTATCTGCATTATGCGGAAAGCTTTGTGTGTATGGATGCATCGTTTCTGTTTGCTCTACAACAATTGGCGCTTTATCAATCAATTCAAGGCGCGTGAATCGAACTACTGTATAATCACCCTCTACAACTCCATCTAATTCAACCAAAGCGGAATTGTCATAAGTTTTACGCACTGTCCCATATTGCCAAACTCCTGTTTTAGCGTGTTGCCATCGCACCAAATTATCTAAGCCGATATTTGTTTTAGTCGCTTTCTTTCTTGCCATTTCATAACCTCTTTTCTACATTTAGATTTCATTTTTGATTAAGTAATTTTTAGTTCCAACCCATTCATTCTCCAGTATTTTTAAATAATTTATTGCATACCCATTTTCCGAACCTATACGAGCGCAACTTTCTCTGAAAAAATCTAATTTAATAGATTTAGTCCCTCGTCCTATTTTTTGTTCTTCGTAAAACGCTGCTAATTGCCAAAATTTTAATAAATATACTTCTGGTTCGTTCTTACCTTCAATCCAAAATGCAACAATCAAGAAAGACGCTGCCCCTTGTTGATACCACGATCTCAACTTTTGATATTGTTTAGGTGTTATATTTTTAAGCGGCAGTTTAGTATCATGTATTTCTTTTGCGTCAAATATTATCGCCTTGCCTGCGCTAACACCTACATAGTCAACCCACTTCGGTGTATCTAAATGCCCTGTTACTTTATTCTTTTCGACTTTTAGTATTTTTACAGGTTCAGGTACTTTGTCTACATCTGCTTTACCGCCATTACGATACATATTGTTTGTCCCGTCTATAAGATTTTCTAAAGTCTTTCCTCGGTTTGCATGACTTCTGCTATATGCCATTTGTTATAATAGCCCCTTTCCATAAGCGGCTCACGATTGCATGAGCCGCGCATTATTGGCGTTTACTTAATCTTTTTTATGCTCATTATTAAATAATCTTCTGGAATACCGTTCGTGCCGCCTATTTCTATATAAGTAATTCTCGCTTCCACGAATTTCCCAGTGTATAGAATTTCTTTGTCATCAAACTCGTTTATTTTCAGCTTGTCCCCCACTTTATAACTTTGATTACCAAAGCCCCATAAGAACGTTTTTAGTCCTGCTTTTACGGCTTCAAACTGCGCTGGATAGCTGTCCATTTCGTGTGTCATGCTTTTTTCCGTTTGTTCTGATTCAATGCGCTTCTCCTTAGCAATTGAAGGTGTTAGCGCTTTTCCCTCTTTGTACTCTTGTACTACTTCTTGCTGCTTCTCTTCTGGCAATCGTGATAGTTCATATGCAGTGGTGATATTAATGTTTTCAGCTTTAAACTCTTCCTTTAAAGCAGGCGTTAATTTTTTATTGATGCTGTCCATATGCTGTATCTGTGAGGATGATACACCCAGCCATTCCGCCACTATTTCACGTTTTCGCCCTTTGATTGGATAGCCGCTTTTTCTCATTTCTGTTAGTAATTCTTGTAGCCTTGTGGATTGATATGTTTTTTCATAGTCAGTTAGCTCTCTTGCTGTTGCATTTGCTAATATTAGTTCTAACTCTGCTTGTAAATCATCAAGGGGAACAGATACCTTACAAGGCACTTTCCCGAACTGTTTATTCCCTTCTGTAAACAGCTCTTGCATTGCCTTTAAGCGTCTATGTCCACTTATAACTTCAAAATCTCCGCCGTCTGTTTTGCGTACCACTAAATTTTGTTGTAGCCCTTGTAACTCAATACTAGCTTTCAGCTCCGTCACATCATTTACGGTATAAGCGTTCATTTTAGATGGCTTCAACCGCCCAATATCAATATGCTCAATCTTAAATGTCGCACCATCTTTTCTAGCCGCATCCTTTGACTTGTCATTCATTAGTTGATTTATATTAAATGCCATGTTCATCCCTCCTAAAGTGCTATTAACTAGCACATTTGTAAGTATTCATTCACCAACTTTTTATAGTCCGCTCCCGCCGTAGAAGCTCTGTAGTCTAATAGTGGTCGTCCAGCAAATGTTGTTTCGTCCACTTTTACAGTTTTTCTTATCGCTGTTTTAAACAGTGGATAAGGTGTTGATAACTCTAAATATTCCGCCCCTTGTGCATTGACTTTGTTTCGTTGGTACATAGTCACGAAGCAGCCTTTTAATGCGATGGCGCTATTAAACTCTTTTACATCCTCTATTTGCTTCGTTAATTGTTCCAGCCCATCAAACGCAAATCGGTCTACCTTGATAGGCACTAATACGTCATCAGATGCGACAAGGGCATTTATTACCGACATGTTAATGTCTGGGGCATTATCAATAATGCAGTAATCATACTCGCCCTTTAATGGCTCTAATGCTTTACGTAGTCTTGTTTGTTGTGGTCTTGATACATCTAGTAATATTTCTTTATTCGCATAGAGTAAGCTCATGTTTGCAGGAATCACATCTAGCCCCTCATAAGCCGTTTCTTTTATAACATCTACAGCATTTAAGCCGCGCTCCGTTAGTAATTCCGCAAGGCTCTTTTCATCCTCGTTGTGTAAATCAAAAAATTTAGTAGTGTTTCCCTGCTTGTCATTATCAATAAGCAGCACCTTTTTTCCATGCTCTTTAACTAATACATGACCAAAATTGATAGCAGATACTGTTTTAGCCACGCCGCCTTTCAAATTTATAACGCTGATTATCTTCATATATCTAATCTCCTTTTATTTTTTATTGGGTTATCAACCTTTTGCATGTATACATGAATGTACGCACCGCTTGCGTATTCCGAAAAAGACACATCCATTTTTTCAAACTGATAATTCTTATACAGTTTTTCAAACTCTTCTTGTGCGCTTATCTCTTCTGTTGCGATTTTAGCTGCGCGTCTGCGTGTTATCTTCGTTTCAGAAAATGTCACTCTTGGTGTATCTAAATTTCGGCTTGGTGTATAGCCTTTTCTTGTTTTTTCACCTTTTTCTTTCACGAGATAATAGCCTAGCTCCGTAAATCCCATTCCATTTTTTTCTTTTAATCTTTTTGAGTTAGCAAACCCCTTTTTCCATAACTTTTCCGCTATCTCTCTGTCTGGAAAATTCGTCACCATATGGCTATGCGCTCGCACTTTTTCGCCATCCTTTGTATGTTCAATTGAATAAATATATTTCAACTCAAAATCCACGTACTCCACTTGCTTCTTTAACCAATTTTTCATACGTCTTATTAGGTTTGTCATATCCTTTTTCGACTGTTCAAAATCTGCTGGTAAGTGTCCGTCCTCATACGTGTAAGTCATGTATAAATCATCTACACGAAAATTTACGTTGATTAGTCTTGCTACATGTTTCTGTCGATTTTTCATATTCAAGCGTTCTTGTACCTTTGTGCTGTTCTTGTCCCTTTTAATACGCTTATCTTTCTGCGGAATCTTATAGTACGGGTATGTTTCTACTTCCAACACCGAACCACTATAAATACTTTTTGTTCGATATCCTGCGATTACTTTATCTAGTAATCTAGCTTCATGCATTTCTGTAAGTTCCGATTCGCCAAACGCTTCCTCATATGCCGCTAGTACATGTTTCATTTGCTTCTTTTTCTTCATAGCTACCCTCTCCTGATAACACAATCTATCACTTTCACCTGTTAATTTATGGATGGTCGTAAACCTAATACTCCATACAAGCCGTAATTGACTATGCACCAAAAAAGCTGATATACTAGCTGTGAGATGTTTGGCAATAGTCAAATAACGCCGCACTTAGAGGTACGGCTAATAAATTCCCTTAGTAGCTAATCACTGCGAATGATTAGCTACTTTTTATTTTGCTGGCGCTGGTATTTCTCTTGTGCGCCCAGACACTCGATGTACAATGATCCAATTGTTCAGCATCTTTTTGCTTAACAACCAATTTTTAGGATTTAAACGACAGTTTTTTATGTGCTCACTTTCATTACGCGTTAGCTTTTTACCGTTTTTCATGGTTACATTGCTCCTTTCTTTTTTTGATGGACTTGTCCCATCAAGCAGCCTAAAAGTGAGGGGGATGCACGCTAACCAATGTGCCGCTTTTAAGCTGCTGGACAGGGGCGAGATTAACTCGCACCGTCTTTATATAAAGTTATTTCATTAGCATTAAATAGAGCGTCAGAGTTCTTTAATTTATATAAGCTTGGTCTTCCGATTTCAGATGTATATATATCCTCTACCTCACCTAGTCGCTGTTTATCAAAAACTTGTACCATTACTTTGCTACCGATTTTTATTTCATCCATACAATTCAACTTCCTTTATGTTATAATTTCATTAGTTTTTGTTTTCTTTTTTTGTTTCTTTTGGCTGTTTAATCGTTGGAGCGATTAAGCGGCTCTTTTTTGGCTTATTTGGCTTAAAAAATATAAGCAACGTAAGCGTTGTTTCAGTGTCATGCGTTCCCAAGCCCTTTTCTTAATTCGCATCATTTAACGCTCCCTTCGATGGTCTAGCGCCAATCTTAACTATTTTCCCCTCCTGGCGTAACTGTTCAACTGTTGCATATAACCTTTCACGACGTTCCGCTTTCTGTTTTTCTTCTAGTCTTTTAATCTTCTGCGCACTCTTTTTCAACTTCAACGCACATTCCTCCACTAAATGGTAATCGTCTTGCACAGTGTGTAGATTAATTGCCGTTATTAAATCCTTACAACAAGCCTTTTCCTTACGAATTTCAATCTCTCTCTTATTCATTTAATCCTCTCCCAATCGCTATGCTTTCTAGCATTTTATAGCCGCGCATTATTATTTTTTTTCGTTGAAAGTCTACTAAGATCAGATTTCTTAGAATTCTTGCATATGCTTGTTGTTCATCGTTCAACTTATACATTTGCATCCTCCTATTAGTGTTGGAATTTGATAGTATGTTTCAATGTAAAAAGGCTTTTTTCCAATCAAATGAATTTCCACTGTATGTTGCTCTTTCCCATCGCGATATATGTCTATATGCACCTCTCCTTTTCGCATTGTTCTGATAAATTTGTACACATTGCCCTCATATACAATTTGTTCATAAGGTACGGTGTATTGTTCATATAGTGTTGCAAAAGTCGGGAAAATGTTTCCAAGCCACATTGCCTTCACATTGATGCACCCCTCTCTTTTTCATAACAAGCTGCAAATTTTAAACCTTCCATATATGCAGTTAAATGAATATATTCGTTATTTGTGTCTACCTCAACATCTTCAAAATTTAGCGATGTAAAGATATTTTCATGTAGAAACACAACGCAATAACCTCTGTTATCTCTTACAGACAATATCCCTAGTTCTTTTGCTCGGATTGATAATTGTTCGCGCTGTTTTATAGCTTCTTCTAAATTCATATCAAATTGCGCAAATATATGAACCGTTAGGGAGTTTTCAAGTTGTTTATGCATTTCCTTAGCTTCAACAACAAATGCTTTGATTTCTTCAATTTTTTTTGCGTTTAACATTTCGCTTTTCCTCCCCACCTTTATTTGCCGCTATATATCTTGCTGAAATTTTTATCAAGAAACTTGGACATTTCCACTGCTGCAAAAGACCATTGTTCCGATTTACTTTTTGGATAGTAAACAAATCCGCCATTGTCGGAATCTAGCTCTTTTCTAAACTTGGCTGGATATAATATTTTGTCTTGAATCCACTCACGTTTCTTTTTCACTTTTTTCTCCAAGTCTTGCATTGTCCAATACTCGCCACTTAGAGACTGTTCTTTTAGCTCGTCATACTGAACCTTGCTGACTAACACATAGTCAGCAGGCACAGGTACAGCTATTTCTACTAATAGTTGTTGCATAATCTCTCTCCTTTCAAACTGTTCTCGCGTTAGGCTCGGTATAAGCCAAGTGTTAAAAACTCAATCGCAGCACTTTAGATAATTTGGTATAATTCACCTAGAAAGGAGGTGAATTCGATGTATACAATTCAACAACTACAAGCGGCTGATTATTTGTTAAAACTCATTACCCAAGATAAAGAAACAGCCTTTTTTAAAAAGAATCTTAAACTAGTGGTTTTTACTATGAATAACTATTGGTATGGCGATTTTATTACACTAACAGGTAATAAACCCTCACAATCATTTATTAATGGTAGCGGAGTAATTGAAATTGTTAGCTTTTATTCATCAGGAAATACCGCTGAACCATTTTTCAAAAAAATATATGATGTATACCTAAATAAATCGAAAAGTGATGTTTTCCGTTACAATCCATTTTCTCGAATGGAACATAACTCATTAGATTTACTCTTCCAGATGTTAATGAAAATGGTTTATACAGCAAAAATATCAGACGATTCACCTATATCCCCCTATTTATTGAATGCCTATTCTTTAGACGGTAAGTTACGATTACCATTTTTAAATATGCCTTCGCAAGATATTAAAGCGGTTTCCCTCTTTGAAGCACCTGTTCAAGATTAACCATTACAGCTTTAATCGTTCAGAACGATAATCTAAATCTAACCGAACAAATCCCAACATGGCGTATGCATCTGTGTACGTCATGTCTTCTTCTTTAAACATCTCAATAATTTTATTTGAAAGCTCCTGCACTTTTTCGTAATCGCATTGTTTCCAAAATAATGTTCCATACTCCCCTTCTAAATTTTTCACTTTCGGCGGAAACTCCTTTATTAGCCATTCTTTTGGTGACATATTCATTCTCTCACCTCCTTTCAAAATTAAATTAACAATAGTTGCTGCATTCACAACTCTCCTTTCATAATCAAATTGACGTTGCAACCGTCTTATCTGCTATAAGAATGAATAGTTATACCGTCATTGGCTCGGTATCACAGCGCTTTATTTATTAAAAACTCAATCGCTGGCACTAGATACTAAAGTAGTGCCAACTGTTCAATTTTTAAAATTACAGCATTCTAGTTATTTGGTATAATTCACCTAGAAAGTGAGGTGATAAATATGTTGAAAATCTTGAAATCATTATTTAGTTCCGACAAGAAACCTAGTCAAAATTATCGTGAACATATTGATAATGAGCATTTCAGACAATACACTGTAAGTATCGCGGGAATTACTTTTCAAAATTCCGATGAATCTTCAAGAACGCAAATTGCTTCTCGATGTCGTTATGGTCAAGAATTAATACTTACTAGAGAACCAGAAAACCCTCATGATAGTAACGCGGTTAAGATTATGACCCTTAATAATCAGCAACTCGGTTATCTTGATAGAAAAGAAGCTAAAGATATGCAAGCTACCCTGAAAGGAACATCTAAAATGTTCGGTCATGCTGAAGTGTTTTTTGTTGAATTTGGTACATTTGAAAACGATGAGAAAAAGCCCATGCCCTACTGCACTGTCGCTATTCGGAAACATTACAAAAGCCAGTCATAAGGGAATCAAATCGACACCGTAAGCAAAATCGTCAAGAAATCGCTTTGAGGTTAGCTACACTACACCATTTGCAAAAATTATCTTTTTTATGAATCATACAGTTACATGACCTACACTTCATGTAGCTGTGCTTTTTTATTAGATAAATTGGCTGTTTTGATAGCCGTTTAAGCCGTTTCATCCTGCGCCTCTTTCTCCCCACAGCCCACGACTTGCATAGTAATGATTGCCCCTTTAATCAATGTTGAAAATTCACGTTGCTGTTCAGATGTCAACATTTTTAAATAGATGCTCACTTGCTCAACCGCTTCTTTTTCTTCAACTGCATAAATTCGGTCACCCATTCTTCTCACCCCTTTCAATTCGATTGACGTTGCAACCGTCAAATTTGATATAAAAACCAATAATTCCATATTTGTCATTCATTATTTTTGGTATAATTCACCTATAGAAAGTGAGGTGAACACAAATGAAAAAATACACAATCCCTACATGTAAAAATTGTAACTCTGGCGAATTGGTAATCATTCCGGATAATTTCGGTCTTGTTAATTGGGGACTTACTCCAAAAAAAGTAGTCCAAATTAACACAAAAAATATTTTTCCTGTAAGTGTTTTCGCATGTGAAAATTGCGGTTATGTTGAATTGAAACTACTTGCTGAAATAGGGGAATAGTTTGCACTGTTCGCCACTCTTGATTAATTTACATGAGTATTTTTTAACGGTTTGCCGATTTTGTATCCCTTGTGCAAAATCGGCTTTTTGATTGCTTACCTTTGCCATTCCTTCACCCCTTCTCCTTCCCTCTACGGCTTATTTCTTGTCCATTCACCGCGCTCCTTTGATGGAGTTGAGTTCTTAAAAACTCAATCGGAAGCACCCACCACCGTACATGCTTCCTGTTCAGTTTTTAATTCCCTTTTAGATTCTTCAAACAATCTCGCCATTCAATAATTTCCTTGAAGTCGATGTACATTTTCAATGCCACTTCCACAAGTTCTTTCGGGTACTCCGTTACGGCTATTGCTCCTTCAACGCCATCGTGATAAGCAAGTTCGCCAACTGCTATCATTTCTTCTAATTGTGCTTGTGTCATTTCAACTTTTTTCTCATTTGTCATTTTTCGTTTCCGCCTTTCGATTCCAATAAGTTGCTTATGAATACATAATAATACACATATATAACTTAGTCAACTAATTTTCAACAAAAAAGTTTTCATACACAACTATAATGTGCTATATTATGTATGAAAGGAGGGAAATAGATGAATAGCAATGAGCGAATTAAGGAATTACGAAAGGCATTATCTTTAAATCAAGAGGTTTTCGGAGAGCGTATTGGTCTAACGAAATCTAGTGTTTCAAATATCGAGAAAGGTCTTCGTAATGTCACCGAACAACATATTAGACTTCTCGTTAATGCTTTCAACATCAATGAAAGTTGGCTACGTGACGGCGAAGGCGAGATGTTTATCGAGCCTGCTACGTTTTCACTTGATGAATATGCACAAAAAAGCCAGCTCACTGAATTAGAGCTGGACATTATTAAAAGCTATATGGACCTAAACAAAGATGTACGGGAAGCATTGCTCGCAACCGCGCAACAGCTTTTTGCCAAACACGCTGAAACGGCTGCTACGGTGGAAGAATCAATTGAGGCAGAAGTCGAAAAAGAACTCGCTATTATGCGACAAGAGCTATTAGAAGAGAAAAAAGCCCAAATGTTATCAGCTTCACCAGAGCAAAAAAAATCAGGATGAGGAGGGAAAATCGATGGCAATGAATGAAGAGCGTTTAGTGGAGTTGTTCCGTAAACTACCAGAACAAGACCAGCATTCCATGATTGATTTCGCCGAATATTTAAACGCTAAAAAAACAAAACAATTACAAGAGTTTTACGCAAATCTCCCTGTAGATGATGAACCTTTAAGTAATGAAGAAATACGTCAAATCCAAGAAACGGATAAGGAACCCATGCTATTAGATGATTTTGCTAAGGAGATGGGGTGGAATGTTGAAAATCCTCCTAGATAAACAACCAAGGAAATTTTTGCAAAAGCAAGAAAAGTCAGTACAACTGCGGATTTACAACGCACTACAGGGCTTAAAAGAAATTCCGCCTGTTGGCGATATACGAAAAATGCAAGGTAGGCAAGATAGTTACCGCCTTAGAGTAGGAACATACCGTGCTATTTATACGATTGATTATGTCAGTGAAACAGTCCACATTTTAACTATAGATAATCGCGGAAGTATTTACTAATTTGTTAGCGCTAATAAATTAATTAAATAGAGAGAGCAGGCTCATTTGTCTTGCTCTTTTCTTTCAAAAATAAACAAGAAGGAGGCTATGAATGGCTAGTTTCAATAAACGCGGTAAATCATGGCAATATTGTTTTTATTACAAAAAGAAGCAATATCGTAAAAGTGGTTTTGCTACTAAAAAGGCAGCACAAATTGCAGCCGCAGAAGACGAAGCAAATCTTCGTAAAGGGGAAAAATTACTCAAAGAGAGTGTTATTTTTGTTGAATATTTCGAAGAATGGTATAAACGTTACAAAGAAGGCATCGTAACCGATAGCACTTTAACGCACTATGAATATACGTTAAGGGCAATTAAAGAATATTTTGCGGATACGTTGATGAAAGATATTACTAGGCATAATTATCAGGATTTTTTAAATTCCTATGGGGCTACAAAGTCACGTGAAACAGTCGAAAAAGTGCATTCACATATAAAATCCTGTGTGTATGATGCTGTTGAGGAAGGTATTATTAAAATTGAGTTTACTCGCAAAGCGATAATGACAGGTGCTATTCCAGCGAAAAAAGACAGCGAGAAACATTTAAACTATGCTGAAAGTGAAATGTTATTGAAAGAGCTTTATAAACGGTTGGAGCGTGGTCTTGGTTATTATTTGCTATTACTCGGTTTAACGTCTGGTTTACGTTTTGGAGAACTTGTTGGATTGACACGTCCAGATTTTGACTTTAAAAATAACATTATCAATATAGATAAAACATGGGGCTATCTCCAAAAAATGCACAAAGGTTTTGGACCAACAAAAAACCCTCAATCAATACGTAAAATTAAAATTGATGCTAAAACTATGGCAGCGTTTGAAAGTTTGTTTGAGCGTATGCCAACCAACATCCATCAGCTAGTTTTTTATAGTATGCAATCAAAATACAAAGTTATTTCCAATGGTACTGCAAATAAGTTATTACGTAATACGTTACATGATTTAGGAATCAAAACAACAATGAGTGTACATGGCTTACGTCATACACATGCTAGTATTTCTCTTTATAAAAAGTCGTCCATTTATTATGTATCTGAAAGGTTAGGGCATGGAGATATACAAACTACAATGCGTGATTACGCTCATGTCATTAAGGAGTTGCGAGAAGAAGATGAAAAAAATACAATCGGCATTTTCGAAAAAATGGCTCTATAGCTTGTGCATAATATGTGCACAAAATTTTCAGAACGCACCAAAACGAGTTGGAATACAAAAAATAAAAAAAGCCGCTTAAATGTTGCTGTAACAACACTTAGCGACTAATTGTAGCGAACAAGACTTGACGAATCTGAACGCTGTTATACCAGTAGTCGGGGTCGAACCGACACTCCGTAAGGAACGCGATTTTGAGTCGCGCGCGTCTGCCAATTCCGCCATACTGGCAAGGCAAAAAATTTGGAGCGGAAGACGAGGTTCGAACTCGCGACCCCCACCTTGGCAAGGTGGTG
>NZ_PYWN01000151.1 GCF_003049505.1 Metasolibacillus meyeri | reverse complement strand
CAATAAACAAAATACTATCTTTTTTTAGAATATTTATCATAATTCAGTAATATTTACTGTAATAAATAGAAAAACAATTTTGAAAGTAAAAAAACTTTAAAATGACTATTTGAACACAATTGATAGAAAAATTAGGGTTGTCCAGAAAGCCGAAAATTCCTCTGAATTTAGTTTTACTTATTCATTTTAAACGTGAATACAAAGGCGTTAAATTCGCTGTTTTCAACATTTCAAAAAAGACAATCACTTTTCTAAGTAGTGAATATTTCAAACCAAAAGCACATAGCTGTCTGAAAAGTGATACGTTAGGGAGGGGCTGCAAACCTGTGAAAGGAAGGTGTAAACCGACTTTTTCAGTGCCCTCTATGTTAAGCAACTTTTCAGACAACCTCAGCGCTAATTTTTTATGATGGTTCAGCACAAAATACCCACTGAACGTAATTGATGTTAATTAAGAAGATTCATTAACTGCTTTCTTTTTTCTTTCCCAATCACTTTATCGACACGCTTTAAAACATCCTTTGGAACACCGCTTAGCAGCCAACTCATATTGGCACCAGCTAACAGTGGGCGCAGCTGCTGGATTTCCTGTAGTGATAATTCGATACCTGTCTTTTTCCGCATAAAGCGCTGTATATCCGCATCGCTTGCCGACATAAAAAAACGTACTAATTCCATCTGATTCATTTATTCATCCTTTCAGGGTGTATTACCTTTACAAATAGCAAAAAATCCACTATACTTTCAAAATGAAAATCGTAATGATTTTGAATTAGAAAGAAGAGAAGAAATATGATAAAACCAATTATTCAATTACAAAATGTGTCATTTCAATATGATGAAACACAGGCGTTGAACAATATTTCCTTTCATGTCCAAGAAGGGGATTTCCTAGCATTATTGGGTCCGAACGGCTCTGGTAAATCGACATTATTAAAGTTGATTCTCGGTTTATTAAAGCCGACAAGTGGGGAAATCAAGCTGTTTGGTGAGCCGATACAAGCATTTAAGCAGCGTGAATGGATTGGCTACGTATCACAAAAGTCAAATTCCTTTAACTCAGGCTTCCCAGCAACCGTTGAGGAAGTCGTGAGAAGTGGCTTGACGAAAAAAATCGGCTTATTTAAACGTTACCCTCAAAATGTTAAGCAGCTTGTTGGAGAAGCGTTACAAGCGGTTGGTATGGAAAATTTTGCGACACGCAATATTGGACAATTATCGGGTGGGCAGCAGCAGCGCGTTTTTATTGCACGAGCGCTTATTGCTGAACCAAAGCTACTTATATTAGATGAGCCGACAGTTGGGATTGACCATGAAAATGTGCAATCGTTCTATGATATGCTCGTAAAGTTAAACGAGGAACGACAAATTACGATGATTTTAGTGACGCATGATGTTGATATCGTATCAGAGCATATTAGTCATGTTGCATGCTTAAACAAAACAATTCATTTCCACGGCTATAAAAATGATTTTGACCATATATCTCAGCAAAAGCTGGATGCTTGGTATGGCCATAAAGTGCGAAAGATTCATTAGGAGAGGTAGCAAGATGATTGAAGCAATTTTACGCTATGAATTTTTACAAAACGCTTTTTTCTCAGGGCTAATTATCGGGGTAATTGCCCCATTGCTTGGCGTATTTATCGTCGTGCGTAGGCTATCGCTTATCGCGGATGCGCTGTCACATGTTACGTTGGCAGGGATTGCTGGGAGCTTATATATAAGCCAAAGCTTTGCGGCAATGGCTTTCTTAAATCCGATTTATTTAGGCATACTTGCATCGGTGAGTGGCTCGGTTTTAATTGAGCGCCTGCGTCGACTTTATAAGCATTATGAGGAGCTAGCGATTCCGATTATTATGTCAGGTGGAATCGGCCTAAGTGCTATTTTTATTTCATTAGCAAGCGGCTTTAATACCGATTTAATGAGCTATTTATTTGGCTCTGTTTCCGCGGTATCGCGTCAAGATTTATGGATTGTACTGGCGATTGCAGGTGTAGTTGTTATTTTTCTATTATTATTTTTCAAGGAATTATTTGTTTTGTCATTTGATGAGGAATATGCAAAGGCAAGTGGGCTACCAGCGAAGTGGATTCATTTATTATTTATGGTCGTTGTCGCTTTGGTGATTGCGGCAAGCATGCGCATTGTCGGAATTTTACTTGTATCAAGCTTGATGACGCTACCTGTTGCAGCCGCGATGCGTTTAGCGAAAGGCTTTAAGCAAGCAATCTTTTATGCGATTATGTTTGGCGAGCTGGCGGTAATTATCGGGCTAGTCAGCGCCTTTTATTTAAATTTAGCACCAGGTGGAACCATCGTTGTGACATCCATCCTCATTTTATTGTGCGTTATTTTTGTGAAGAAAATAAAGGTTCAAACGAAGGAGGAAGCGCTATGAATTTAATACGAGCATGGGAAATTTTAAAGGACAATGGCTATAAAAAAACGGATAAACGAGAGCTTATTTTAAAAATGTTTGAGGAAACAGATAAATATTTAACAGCTCGTGATTTATTGGATGTGTTGAAAAAGGATTTTCCAGGGATGAGCTTCGATACGATTTATCGTAATTTAGCGACATTTGTGGAGCTTGGTATTTTGGATGAAACCGAGATGCAAGGTGAGCGTAATTTTAGAATGCATTGTGAATCAGACCATCACCATCATCATTTTATATGCAGAGAATGTGGCAGTGTGAAGGAATTGCCTTTATGTCCGATGGAGCTGCTTGGTGAAAGCTTACCAAATTTCGAGGTTGAGGCACATAAATTTGAAGTTTACGGAAAATGTCCAGATTGTCGGATATAAAAATATGTTACAATGAATGAAAAGGTGTCCTAGAGGGCGCCTTTTTTCTAATCGCAGGGAGGATGTTATGGGACGTTTAATTTTCGTGACAGGTGGTGTGCGGAGCGGGAAAAGTGCTTTCGCAGAGCGTTATGCGCAGCAAGTTGCTAACGGACAAACTTTAACATATATTGCCTCGGGTGTAGCCTTTGATACGGAAATGCAAGCTAGAATTGCTCGACATCGAGCGGATCGCGAGCAGAGTGAGGCTGTTTGGCGCACGCTTGAAGTACCCGATACATTACCAGACGAACTGCTTACACTGGAATGTGGTACAGTTGTATTATGGGACTGCTTAACAACATGGCTAGGTAACATTATGTACAAAACGCAGGACACAGCGCCATACATAAAATCATTCCAATATTATATCGAGGAATGGAAAAAGCAAAATATACTAGTTGTGCTCGTTTCCAATGAAGTAATGGACGAACCGTCATCGAAGTATGAGGAAGTAGAATTATATAAGCAATTATTAGGTGAGTTGCATCAATGGATTGTTGCGCAGTGCGATGAGGCATATGAAATCGACCATCAATTATGCAAGCGCTGGAAGTGAGGTGGAGTGGAATGAAACATTTTGTAACAGGATTATTGCTTTGCCTTCAATTTTTTAGCGCATGGCCCATTAAGCGAGAGTTAGCACTAACAAAAAAAGATGTCACGGCGATGTATATGCTTATGCCTCTTCTTAGCTTGTTGACAGGGGCTGTTACAATCGGATTTTTCATGCTGAACAATAGTTGGCTTGCATTTTCCCCATTACTAACCGCTATTATGTTAGTCATCATCATGATTGTGGTAACTGGCGGCATACATACAGATGGCTTTATTGACACGAGCGATGCCTTTTTTTCCTATCGTGACAAGGAAAAGCGTTTAGCAATTTTGGAGGATCCACGTGTAGGGGCTTTTGGTGTATTAGCCGTTGTGGGCTTATTGTTATTAAAAACTGGATTTCTTTATGAAGCGTTATTACGTGAGGTGCAACTCGCTTATTTTGTGGCAATTCCACTTTTAGCACGCGTTGCGATGCTGCTTTATTTTCTTACGATGAAAAGTGCAAAAACAACAGGACTTGCAGCTTATTTTAAGGAGCGTGTGCAGGCGCGAGGTGTTATCGTAGCTTGTATTGCTTATAGCTTGCTTATTGTGGGATATGCGCTATATTGCGGGGAGTGGCCCTTGCTCGTTTTGTATGGCATGATGCTGCTTAGCTTGTTATATTATCGTCATTGGTCAAATAAAAATTTCGCAGGTATGACAGGCGATTTACTCGGTGCATTTTATGAAGGGATGGAGCTTGTATTATGGGGGACGCTATTACTATTCATTTAATTCGCCACGGCAAAACAAAGGCAAATATGGAGCGAAAATATATCGGGCATAGCGATGAGCCGATTTTGCCTTTACGACAAGTGGATATCGCTTTACAGCCGTCTGTTGTTTATGGTAGTGATTTAAAGCGCTGTCAGCAAACGGCGGCCTGCTATTTTCCACAAGTGCCTTATCGAGCGAGCGCAGATTTGCGTGAGCTACATTTCGGGCAATTCGAAATGAAAACATATGAGGAATTGAAAGATGATTTGATTTATAGAGAATGGATTAATAACCCATTACAAGTAACACCACCAAATGGCGAAAGCTTTAGCGATTTTACAGCGCGCGTAGAGCGAGCGATAGAACAAATCATAACAGGGCCAGGTGATTATACGTTCGTTGTCCATGGAGGTGTTATTCGTCTGCTACTCGAAAGGTTTTTACAGCAACCATTTAATAGCTTACAGGCAAAGCACGATACATTGTACAGTTGCTCTTGGTCACATTTTTCCACATGGAAGGAGGGAAAGAGGTGCACGTCTATATCGGAGGTGCCTATAATGGCAAGCGAAATTACGTAAAACAGCATTATCAACATAAGGTGCAGCATTTATTTGAAGGACATATACCAGAGGATACTGCTTTTGAATCACAAGATGTCATAATCATCGGACGTTTTGAACAACTTGTACAGCAGCATGCACATTTAACAGAAGATGAAATCGTCGCACGGTTAATGGAAAAATTAAAGCAGCTTGATAGGCAGGCGACATTAGTATGTATATGCACAGATATGGGACGGGGGATTGTACCATTGGAAAAGGAGCAGCGATTCCTACGTGATACTTGCGGTAGGCTCTATCAAGCGATGTTTGCCCACAGTGAGCAAGTGATACGTATTTGGTACGGTATCCCACAAATTATGAAGGAGGAATAAAAATGGCAAAGGAAAATTTACGTTATCTTGTTTTAACAGCTTTATTAGCGGCTTTATGCGCAGTAGGGGGGCTTGTGAAAATACCTGTTTCCGCAACAGCATCAGCAGCGCTTGATTCCGCTCCAGCTTTATTAGCAGCATTTGTGTTACCACCAGTATTTGCAGGTTTTACAGGCGCTCTAGGTCATATGGCAACAGCGATGAGCTCAGGGATGCCTTTTGGTTCACTCCACTTTATTGTTGCTTTTGAAATGTTTTTCATTATTTTAGTGTTTGCTCATTTACATAAAAAAGGTTTTCATAAATTGAAATGGGCATGGATGCTTATTGCAAATGGTGTGCTTGCAGCGGTGCCGTTTTATTTCTTAATTTCTCCAGCCTTTTACATCGCAGCAGTGCCAGGGCTAGTACTTGCGACAGCCATTAATATCGCAGTAGCGTTTGTTTGTGTACCAGCGCTCCAGCGTGTGAAAAAGATGGTGAAATTGTAATGCGCAACGCTGTGCAAATAGACGAGCTTACTATTTTAACAATAGATAACTCAGGTTGCATTGGTGAAAAAGAGGCAGATGTTGTCAAAGTACCAAATGAGGTGGTCGCTTATTTTGCGGCACGTGTTGCGTTGTTAGAGCAGTGGTGTGCAGGTGCTGAGCCGAGTCATTTAGTATTAGCGAATTTTACAGGTGATGATGCTTGGGCTGATTATGTGAGAGGCTGTCAGCGTCAATTCGACGAAATAGGGAAAGCTTTACCACCGATTACTGGGTCAACGGAATCAAATTTTTCTGCATTGCAATCGGGTCTTAGCTTGACGATGGTTGGCAAAAAATGCTTCGAGCCAACAATAGTGAATTGTCATTATTTTGTGATTGGGCGACCGTTAGTTGGACAGCAAGTGCTGGAGCATATACATGATGTCGCGAATTTGCATGAGCTTTATTTATTGTGGCAAACTGGCGTCATTCAAGCACTATGGCCCTGTGGCTCGAAGGGAATTGGTGCAGAAATTGCCGCATTTACGAGGCAGCAACTTGGCTGTGAACTAAATATGACAGCTTCTGCTGGTCCTGCAACAGCGGTTCTTGTCGCTGTTCATGAATCGGATGTGGAGAAATTATATAAAGCAATGTCTGCCCCAATTTATCGATTGAAGTAGGAGAGGAAATACTTCAATCGATAAACTAAGTGAGTTTCCCCTAGTTAATTGGCGAAAGTGCAAAAATTAAAAATCGACAGCTCGCTAATAAATTGAGGAAAGCGCAGATAAATCGAGAAAAGCGCAGATAAATCTGAGAAACCGCAGATAAAACTGAGGAAAGCGCAGATAA
>NZ_PYWN01000150.1 GCF_003049505.1 Metasolibacillus meyeri | reverse complement strand
GTTAGTTGAACCAATCGGGCTTTTACGGACAGTTATCGCCCACCTATCCTTTTTTGTTTTTCTCAAGTCTTGAGGCGGGCGTCTTACTGTCCGTTAATGCAGGATAAATAAACGGAAGTGAGCTTAGTAATTAGATTTCTAAATTAAACGATTTTTGCTATAAAAAGGTTCGATAATTTCAATTGATAGAGTGAAAGCCTCACTTTCTGTGCAAAAAAAGAGTCTTATTATATAATGTGAAAAACAAATAAACCTTAGTTGTTGATAAAGAAATTGGAGGAATGAAAATGATCGTATCGAGAAATCCGCAAAGTGTACATAAGCCATTGGCACCATATAGCCATCAAATTGAGGCTTCTGGCAATATAAGATGGCTAACATTGTCGGGGCAGCTTGGGATGGATATTGAGGGGCATGTCCCTGAAAGTTCATTAGAACAATTGAAGCTAGCCTTTAAAAATATTCAACTTAATTTACAGGAAGCCAACATGGATGTGCAAGATTTAACAAAGCTCGTATTTTATATTGTTGGGGAAATGGATGCTGATAAAAGACGCGAAATCATTGGCGCGTTCCTAGGCGATCATTTACCTTGTACAACGATGATCTTTGTAGCCGGTTTAGCAGCTCCACAATTCAAAGTAGAGATTGATGCATGGGCGTGTCAAGAGGAAGTCGATTAACAATAAAGTTGGAGAATCTAAGTGTATTTTTAAAGTAGGCATTAGTGAATTATTTAAAGAATGAAACGACAATAACCTGTATCGATGATTACTGGATAATCGAAGATACAGGTTTTCTATTGCATTTGTTTAAAAATAAATATTTTCCTAAATTTGAACCGATTCTTATTTTGCAATCGTCTAATAGCAGAATTTGAAAGGGAGGGTAGTAGATTGGACAGAGAAGAAAAAGATGACATATTAGAAAAAATAATGATTGAATATGGCAATGAATTGGTACGTTTAGCATTTTCTTATGTGAAAGATGCAGAGACTGCGAAGGATATGGTGCAAAATACATTTATCAAATGTTACCAAAACCTTGATTCCTTTCGATTTGACGCACAAATCAAAACATGGCTCTATCGTATAACGATTAATGAATGTAAAGATTATTTAAAAAGCTGGCATTACAAAATGGTGCAAGTAAAAAGTTTGATCAATGTAACGACAAAATCCATTTTACCATCAACCGAAAAAACGGTGATTGATAAATATGATAATGAAGAAATAAAAGATACGATTTTTTCTCTTCCAAAGGTGTATCGAGAGGTAGTTTATTTATATTACTATGAGTTATTAAATTCAGAGGAAATTGCCAAAGTGTTAGATATTTCGGTCAATACGGTGAAGACGAGATTAAGAAGGGCAAAAAAGAGGTTGGAGTCGATGATAAAGGAGGCAGAGCTAAATGGCAGATAAACGAGTAAAAAATGAATTTTTTAAGATGACTGAACAAGATTTACGATTTACACAAGAAGACCGTCAGAAAGTATTTGAACAAATTTATAGACCGGAGAAGAAAAAGAGATTCGTTGTTTCTTTTGTGCCACTGACAGCTTCTTTATTTATCGTTGGCTTATGCTTATTTTTATTAATGCCAGTCATTTTTCCTGAAAACGTGATAGAAGAATATGCTAGAACGGATTCGAATGATGTAGTGGAGGCGATAGCGCAAGAGGATGAGGTTGCCACGATGCTATTTACAGTGAAGGATGAGGATAATCGAATCCATTTGAACCTTTTATTCGCTTATAGTAAAGAGCAAAGGCGGATGAACGTACTAGCAATTCCACGCGATACGTATGCACCTATCTTTGAGGAAGATGAACCGATCTCATATGATAAATTGACATTTGCTTATGTGGACGGTTCAGACGGAGCGGAGAGTGTCAGAAAAAGTGTTTCAGCGCTATTTGATTTACCTATTGATTATTATGCAGTAATGGATTTAGCTGACTTTTCGACACTGATTGATGCAGTTAATGGCATCGATTACGTGTTGCGGGAAGATATTCGTGTAAGAGCTATCACGCAAGTAGCGTTTGATTTTGCAAGAGGAACGAATCATTTGAATGGAGAGGAGGCTGTCGCTTTAATGATGGCGACGACAGAAAGAGATGCACTAGGCAGAGAACATCTAGTAAAGCTATTGAATACTGTTGCGTATAAAATCAAAAAAGAAATGTCACTCACACAATTACAGGAAATGGCGACTCAACTAGAAACGAATATGCCATTCAATCCTTTGTTCGAGAAGCCTATAGAAATTCATACGATCAAATCGTTCTCCTTACTGGATGGACTGCAATCAACGATGTTAGATGAGAAATACTATGTGACGTTTGAGGAAGGCTTTTTAACGTATATTGGCGAAAAGTTAACGACATTTGACGAATCAAATGCTGTTGTCTCAACGGTAGATACGAGTCATGGCTGGGAAAATACGATTTTTTCTAACAAGGTTGATGAATGGAAAAATGGAGATGAACCGTTTGTTGATAATTTAGTAGAAGAAGTAATGCAACAGATGGCACATCAAAAGGTCATCGCAGAATTTAAAGAAGGCTCGATTATGCTAACACCTGAAAGAATCGCTACTTTACAGCGGATGGTCGAGGACAACAAGGAGCAATATACGCATCATGCAATCTATTTGGATATATTAAATCGTTGGCAAAAAGGTGATTTTTCAACAGTGGATGATGACCATAATCGCTTGATGCAACTGCAAGGGACGAAAACATCTGATGGCACAGCGACAGGCATCGCTTCAGAGGAGCAAGAAATTCATTATATATTCCAAGTATTTGCGAAAGAAGTAGATGAAGTTTTTGGCCGTGCGGAAAAACAATAAAAATAGTGTAGAAAAGGCTGGTTATGATGAAAAGAAAATCAATTTTACGCAAGCTAGAAACGATTCTATTTCTTACAATGTTGACGGGATGTAACACAACAGGTGAATTGGATGAGGCGAAAAAAGCTGGGGTAGCATATGCACAGCAAATGCAAACTGAAACAGATAAAACGAAAACGACGCCAATTGAACCATTGTCGCTTAATATTCATGAGGAGATTTCGAGCGTACCTGCATATCAAACTGTGTTTGCTTTTGAGAAACTTTCAAGTGGCATAAGCACGGTACCACTTGATAAAGTAAAGGCGATGTATGAGGAAATGAAAGCGACCTTTGATTATATTTTGGTCAGTGACTATCCTTTAGCTTTTAGAGGAGATTATCAAGGTGACACGAACTTTGTGGATGGCTATGAACAGTATCAAGCTGATGGGATGCCAAACCCAGTGAATGTCGTTGCGCGCGATTGGGCAGGCAATGAGTTTTTGACAACACCACTGAAAACGATTTTGTTAGGTGAAGATATGATGGGGCGCTTCGATAACAGTATAGCGGAAGGAAGAAATCTTCAAATGTCTGATTTTACGCTTGCGGCACCAGACGAACCAATTCATGTTGCACTGGGACATGCCTATAAGGAGATGTATAAGGTTGGTGATACATTTTCTTTAGAATTGGTTTCGGAGGTCATGAACTTTCAAGTCGTTGGTTTTTATCAAGAAGGGACTGGGTTTGCAATGCAACAGCCAGTGGACTTTGATTATACGATTGTGATGCCACACATTTTATTGGATTATGAGCCTGTTGGAGAGGCAGCTATATTCCAACACGCCTTTCATTTAGCTGAATTGACATCAGGTTATATCCAAATTGAGAATATCAATGAGGATACGTATAATCATATGGTGAGTATGGTGGAAGAAATGGCGCAGCGACACGGTCTTTCAGGTCTTTATAAAATGGCAAATGAGCCAGTCGAGTTTGTGTGGTAAGAAATTGAAGAAAAGCAAAAGGCTTATGTTAGTCTTTTGCTTTTTTCGTATCAAAGTTTGGCTGGGCGAAATCCTGTGTTCGTTGGGCGAATCGTGATTTTTGAACTAAAAAAGAGTTACCTAAAGAGCACTTTGTAGGTAACAACTTGATAGAATGATATAATTTTTAGAAAAAATTCCTTATTTATCTTATATTTGCTATACTATTTTCAATGAACGTTATAACTAAGTTCAGATTTGTAAACAAAAGGGGAAATTTTTTATGAAAATCATACCATACGCGCCACAGTACGAGGAAAGCTGGTTACGGTGCAGAGTTTTAGCTTATCTACATACCGCAATGTACGAGGATGTTGAAATTGAGAAGCCGACATTTGATGGTCGCCCTACTATTGAGTTGATTGCTGTTGAAAATGATATCGTTATTGGGATAATCGATGTTGTTTTGGACACAGAGGAATTGAAAACGACGCTTTTATCAGAGGGCTTAGGTGCATTTATACCTGTTATTGCAGTGCATCCTGATCACCAATCAAAAGGCATTGGGTTACAGCTATATGAAGCCGCTTTAAAGGCGCTTGAAAAAACACCGATTGAATTTATTGAGCTTTATACACGAGATGACGTGCAGGCGAATAATTTCTATAAAAAGCTAGGCTTTGAATTACGCCTTGAAACATACGATGTATTTGGTGTGAAGAAAGGGGAGCACAAAGGGATTTTAGTAGAAGGAATTGAAGATAAGAAATTCATAGCAAAAACAGCCGATAATCAGCCTTGCCCCTATGTTTTAACAAGCTCGGTGTATCAAGTGTATGATAAAGCTGTGCTAGAGGAATTTGATTATGAACGCTGTCACCCAGCGCGCGGGTATTTTAAACAAATTAAATAAAGAAGTGGATGAAATAACTTATGACGAGGGAGCTTGTGGAATGATTATCATGATAAATGGTGCATTTGGTGTTGGCAAAACTACGATTGCGACGATGCTTCAAAACGAAATTGAAAATAGCATAATTTATGACCCTGAGGAAGTAGGATACATGCTACGAAATGTACTTCCAGCAAATTTGAAAAAAATGGAATCTCCTACAGGTGACTTTCAAGATTTAGAGTTATGGAAAAAGCTGACCGTGGATGTCGCAAGAAGTTTAATGACTCAATATAATCAACATCTCATTGTGCCAATGACAATTAGAAAATTTGAATACTTCCAATTTATTCATGATGGATTCAAAAGCATGGATGAACAAACCTATCATTTTTGTTTGACTGCAAGTAAAGAGACTATTTATGAAAGGCTCAGATTGCGCGGGGAGGAAGAGGGAAACTGGTGTTTTCAACAAACGGATAACTGTTTGGAAGCCTATAATCGAGATGATTTTGGTGCGTACATAGATACTGAAAAGCTTGATCCTGAGGTCATTGTTCATCGCATAAAAGAAAAATTAAATCCTTAGCTTGTAAAAAAAGAGCTGACTTACATTCAGTCAGCTCCTAATACCTCAAGCTCTTTCAATGTAGAAGTAATAATGAATATCTCATATTCTTCCATAATTTCGATCACACTTTTCACTAATCCGTAGCCGTGCACATAATAGTTTGTTTCTGTCGCATTTCCAATCTCCATGACAACGACAACCGCATTATTAAAAGAGCGATAGGGGGTATCAACTTGTGCAGCAATATCGGCAATCGCCCAATGGTCTTCTGATTGTCCGACCTCAATCGGTGCTTTTAAAAGTGTTGTGATGACTGGATAGGTGTCGAGCGCAGTCGCATCAAATTGTGCAACATCCTCTGCTTCTTGGAATACGAGCTCAATTGCTGTATCCGTAACGCGGTAAACTGTATTTATTACTACACCACCATTATCAACACGAACATGTACATAATCCGAGCTTAGCCAAAATGTTTGCTCTGTATAGCTAGCAAATTCATTGCCTTCACCTTCAAAAAAGGCGGTCGAGCCATCTTCTTTAAAAAAGAGCTGCAATTCATTTGTTTGCTCTTCCACAGGTGGATTTTCAATCGGCAGCTTGTCATTTGAACAGCTCGTCATAAACAGTAATGCACATAACAATATGAAGTAACGCACTTTTACCACTTCCTTTTCTGATTTTTATTCCTATACCTCAAGACTTGAAAACAACGAAAGAAACTGTCTGTAAAAGCTTGATTCATTCAACTAATAATCAGTGGTGGATAGGAAAATTCCCATTGATTAAGGTTTCACTATATTTAATTTACCACTATTTCATTTAACATAAACAAGTTATAAATAAATTACCTCAGTTTTCCGCTTGACAAATGGTGATTAATGTTTTATGATTAAGTTAATAAAATCAATTGTAAAAGAAGACATGAAATCACATATTACAAAGAGTAATCGTGTTTTGATAGATACTTTTTGTAATATGTGATTTTTTTTTCGAGTAATAAGATTTTATTTAATACAATTAATGGAGGTCATTTAAATGACACAAGGTACAGTAAAATGGTTTAACGCAGAAAAAGGTTTTGGATTCATCGAAGTAGAAGGCGGCCAAGACGTATTCGCTCACTTCTCAGCTATCCAAGGTGAAGGTTTCAAATCACTTGAAGAAGGCCAAAAAGTTGAATTCACAGTAGAAGAAGGCCAACGCGGACCTCAAGCTGCTAACATCGTAAAACTATAATTTACGAAAAAAACCACTCTTAATTGAGTGGTTTTTTATTTTGGCGAAATTTTCTTTTATCGCTCGACCAAATTTGCGATGCAATGCTACTTAGAAATGGGGGAATGGCGTTGTTTTATTTACTGCAAGCGTTGAAAAAATATTTGCGGCAACGGAAACTACTTGTGCTTGTCATAATTTTAGCCATTCTATTTGAGCTTGGCTTTGAGTATTTTACTTCGATGAGCATGAAGTATTTAATTGATTTTGCGATTGTGCCTCAAGACTTGCGGATGTTTTTGATGGTCCTCGTTATTTTTGTTGTGGGTGGTTTGCTAAGCCTTGTCATTGGTGTGGCTGGGGATTATGCGCTTGCCAAGTTGAATGAAAAGACGATGGTGGATGTGCGCAGCGACATGTATGCACGTTTTCAGCAGTTTTCGTCACGTGCTTTTTCCAAGTATCGGAGCGGTGACTTACTAGCTCGCTTTACATTAGATATGCCTGCCGTTGAATACGCGATGCAACAAGTTTTTGCAGTGGGAATCTATTCGATTTTGAGTATAATTGTCGGAATTATCTTAATGTTTTCAATCTCATGGAAGCTTATGCTTGTCGCAGTAGGCAGCTCCTTACTCGTTATGTTGCCACATTTGTTACTGAGCAAACGGGCGAAAAGCTATAATCAGAGTTATATCGAGTGCTGGAGATACAATCATTCGCCAAGGTGAGCGTGGCAATAAGTTTTACATCATTGTGCGCGGGCATGTAGAGGTCGTAAAGCATGCGGAGGGCGGAATAGAAACAATCATTGCGCACTTGCAGGATGGGCAGTATTTTGGAGAAATTGCATTATTGCGCCATATTCCACGAACTGCTGATGTGCGCGCCGTCAGCGACAGCGTATTTTTAACATTGACCTCGCAGCAACTTCTGCCACTTATCGAGCGTTATCCAGATTTGAAGCAGCAGCTAGAGGAAGAAATCACCCAGCGTTTGTCGTAAATCTGTTTGTTTATAAACATGGTAAACTCCTCTTTTATGGGGAGTTTTTTTATTCTATTTGATTTAAGTGGTTTGTCTACAAGTAAAGAACTCGCTAGAATTGGTGAGTCCTTTATTGTTTCTTTGTTTTTTGTAATGTAATATTAAAATTAGAAAAATTGCTTCAATATGGAAAATTGATTATAAAAGGTCTTATAATACTCTATGGTTGTATGAACCAGCGTAAAGTGATGGATTATCTGTTCCTGCTGAATGATATGACAGAGCAACAATTAATAATCCTGAAGATTTAAAGTTAGTTTTGAAATGAAGAAATAGGGTAATAGTTATGAGATTTATTATGATATAGGAGGGCAGAATTTGTCATTATTTAAACGTTTTGCTTTTTGGTTGCCATTACTGGCGGTAGTCCATTATATACATGAGTTAATTTTGAATCCTATTACAGATGCTGCTCTTGCTGTTGACCCTCTACTCAGTTTTTTACTTATGAAGATGGGGCATATTGCATATGATTATGAAAATTTTAAGTTATTATTACCTGGTTTTCTCTTACATTTTTTTTTATGGTTATTGTATGGTATTGTGATTGATAAATTCATAAAGCAACTAATTTAACAGAAAGTCTTAGAGAATTAAGGCTCTCTGTTTTTGATTTTCTTCATAAAAAGAGGCTTCTCATTGGAAGAGAAGCCTCAGAATTCTGCCTTATAACTGTCCATTGGATATGCTCCAAATACAACGATTTTATATGGAGTTGTTTGGATAGCAAGTAGATTGTTTGAAAAGCTGCTATATCAACATTTATAAGAGTTTTTACAACTAGTTCAACCCTTGTGATTCCTTCCACTCAAGGAATTCATCATATGTTAATTGCTTATCTAAAATCGACCCGTCTTCGCGGATTTCGATGATGCGGTTAGCAATTGTTTGGATGAATTGGTGGTCATGTGATGTGAATAACATCGCACCTTTAAAGCGAATTAAGCCTTCGTTTAGCGCTTGAATGGATTCAAGGTCTAAATGGTTTGTTGGCTCGTCTAAAATGACTACGTTTGAGTTTGCTAGCATCATTTTTGATAGCATACAGCGAACTTTTTCTCCTCCTGATAACACAGCAGGGGATTTTTTCACTTCCTCACCTGAGAATAGCATACGACCAAGGAAGCCGCGTAGGAAGCTTTCTGTTTCGTCGTCTGGTGAGTATTGGCGCAACCAGTCAACTAATGTTTTTTCAGCGCCTGTGAAATATTTATCATGATCATTTTCGAAATAGCTTTGAGATGTTGTCACACCCCATTTGAATGTACCGCTATCAGCTTGCGCATTTTCCGTTAAAATATCGAATAATGCTGTTTTGGCATTTGGGCTACCTAAGAAGGCAATTTTGTCATCTTTGTTCATAGAGAAGCGCATATCTTTAAATAATACTTCGCCGTCTAATGAAGCTGATAAGCCATCGACTGTTAATACGTCATTCCCGATATCACGACCGATTTGGAAGTTGATAAACGGATACTTACGGCTAGATGGACGAATATCATCTAGCTCGATTTTGTCTAACATTTTTTTACGAGAAGTTGCTTGCTTCGATTTCGATGCGTTCGCAGAGAAGCGCGCGATGAATTCTTTTAATTCTTTAATTTTTTCTTCTTTTTTCGTGTTTTGGTCAGACAGCATTCTTTGTGCTAATTGGCTTGATTCATACCAGAAATCGTAGTTCCCAACGTATAATTGGATTTTACCGAAGTCAAGGTCCGCAATATGGGTACATACTTTGTTTAAGAAGTGACGGTCATGCGACACAACGATTACTGTATGTTCAAAGTTAATTAAAAACTCTTCTAGCCATTGGATTGCCTTTAAGTCAAGGTGGTTCGTAGGCTCATCTAGTAATAGTACATCTGGCTCACCAAATAATGCTTGGGCAAGTAAGACTTTTACTTTGTCAGAGCCTTCTAAGTCCGCCATTTTTGTGTAGTGTATGTCGTCACCGATGCCTAAGCCGTTTAATAATGTAGCCGCATCTGATTCTGCTACCCAGCCGTTCATTTCAGCAAATTCGCCTTCAAGCTCCGCAGCACGCATGCCATCTTCATCTGAAAACTCTTCTTTTGCGTAAATGGCATCTTTTTCTTTCATCACTTCATAAAGGCGTTTATTGCCCATAATCACCGTATCTAAAACTGTATGTTCATCATACTCAAAGTGATTTTGCTTTAATACCGATAAACGCTCGTCTTTGCCCATTGATACATGGCCTTCTTGCGCCTCAATATCACCAGCTAAAATTTTTATAAATGTTGATTTCCCAGCACCGTTCGCACCGATTAAACCGTAACAGTTGCCTGGTGTGAATTTAATATTTACGTCTTCAAACAGTTTACGATCACCATAACGTAAACCAACGCCACTTACTTGAATCATGTAAGCTTCCTCCTTCAAATTAAACAATGAGCGATATGCTCTTATTTGTACACAATACTATTCATTATAACGCAACTTGGAAATAAAAGAAATGAAGAAGTAAAAATGATAGCAAGTAGATAATGAAGAAAAATTTATCCCGTATTAACAGGCTGTAAGACCCCCACATCAAAATAGTGAGTGGAAC
>NZ_PYWN01000149.1 GCF_003049505.1 Metasolibacillus meyeri | reverse complement strand
AGATGTGTATAAGAGACAGGTATTATTTGTTGCATTTAATTTAAATAGTACCAATGCTAATGCTACTGAATTAAATGCAGAACAAATAACACATTTGGAATCTTTGGGATTCACACAAGAAGAAATTTCGAAAATGTCTGAAAAACTAATAGCAGAAAACTTAGAAATTCATGGTGAAGTTGTATCTGTAGACAAAAAGTTTTTCAAAGTTATTGAAAGTAAAATTTCTAATTACAACATCAGTCCACAAAGCGATAACAGTTCTATAGTTGTTGAGCTTGATGAAGATACGTACTTAAAAGAAGTTCAATTAGAAGAAGCTGCGAGAGAGGCTGAGAGAAATAATAGTTCAGTTTCTACATTTGCGGCAACAGACAAACACGAAACATCGTACAAAACTGTTACTACTACTATTGTTTCTTTAACAGCGAAACAACAATATAGAGTAAAAACTTCAGTGGTTTGGCACATTATGCCATCGAATAGAAAGATTGATGTCATAGGAACAGGTATTAATAGTGCTTTTTGGGCTCCTTCTCCTGATTCCCAACGTGGACAACTAAGTTGGACAGTAAGACATTCATGTAATAAATATAAGTATCCAGTTACAGATTATTTCAGTGGAAGTAATTCATGGTCAAAAGGAGCATCTGGTTATACCTTGTCAGTAGATTTACCAAACGATATTGCAAAATCGTATGCTTGCGCCAGTGAAGAAGTAGTAACGTTATCTGTACTGGCTTACTACACAGCCGAAAAACTAGCTTCAACTAGCCAAATAGATGCTTATGGCAAGTACCTACATCAAGAATCATTCTTACAAATTGCACCAAGCGTTACTTTCTATCCTCTTACATTTGGAGTTTCAGCAAGTCAATCGGATAAGTTTACAGAATCTACTACACATGCTCAAGTGAAATTTTAAAAGTAATGCTAGGGACTGGAGCATAGCTAAATGATTCTTTCATAAAGTCCCATAATCTCGAAATTAACAAAACACGATAAATAGAAAAACCGAACTATTCTGAAACACTTCATTAATGTTTCAATAGAATAGTTCGGTTTTTTTGTTGGTTGAAACACTTTGTCTATATTTTGTTATAGTAGAGTAATTATTAAAAATTTTTTAATTGTAAGGGAGGGATTCTATATAAAGAAACTAATAATTATTTTAAGTTTTATATTTCTCCTTGTTGCCTGTACCAATGAAAATATTGATAAAGAACATCTTCCAAATGTAGATAATTTTCGATGGACAATTAAATCCTTTATTTCAAGTAAACAAATCATAACAGAATCTAATCAAAACAGGCTTTGTAATGAGTTATAATGGAATACCTACACAAAAACATACCATTGCTCATGCCATAGAGCGTTATGCAAAATTAGCAGGTGTCCATAGAATTAAAATTCATGCCTTACGACATTCCCATGCCTCCCTACTCATTAGCATGGGAGAAAATCCACTGATTATTAAAGACCGTTTAGGGCATGAAGATATTGAAACAACTTTAGGTATATATGGACATTTATATCCTCATAGTAATTTTGAAGTTGCTAACAAATTAAACGGAATCATTTCGTTTAAAGAAGCGAAACAAAATCATGATTCCTCTCCTAAAAAATCAATTTACTGTAAGCTATTTACGTAACAAGAAAACAAAAAGTGCAATAGAAACAAAAAAGGGAGTTAGAAACCCCTGATACATAAGGGTTTCTAACTCTCCTACTACTATTCCCACTCCATGATTTTTACGATTCATTAAAAGTTATTCATTGATTTAGAGCACTTTTAGAATGGTTATATCCTTTTAATTGAGTATAAATTTATTTCTATTGTTTGCAAATTGTTAGCAACAAATATGTTAATTTAATTGTATACTCCAAAATTGACACTCGGGACTTTGATGTTAAAATGGTTCTATATTGGTGAAAAATATACTCTAATGGGGTGTTAATTTTATGAGAATGACAATTACTCTATCTGAAGAAGGAAAAAACAATTTAGAGAAGGCGCAAAAAATAATTAGTAAAGAATTTGGTGGCGGAAAAGTAACTCAAGGCTTTGCTATTGGATACGCTTTAAAAACTTTTGTAGAAGAAATAGAGAAAGAACAAAATAATAACGAAGATAAATAAATTGTTGTAGAAGCTAATCGTAAAGATTAGCTTTTTTCATTTTTCTCAAAACACCAATTTGGTGAGTTTTAGGTGTTTACAAAACATCTAGCAAGTGTTACCATCCATTTATCACCTATTTAACACCTAAAAGATGTTTTATAGGCGGCAAATGAATAAGGAGGTATTTAAGGTGAATGTAATAACGATGTTTTGTATAAGAAGTCCTTCAAGGCAATTTTGTATCCAGATACCATAAAAACAAAAAACAGAAACGAGGAACTAACATGTTAAGACCAGTTATCGATTCAATTGCTACATTAGGAGAAAGTTTATTACTTGTAGATGTAACAGCTAAATATGAACAGGTGAAAAATGAAGATGGTAAATTCGAACGCACAGATAAAATTATCTCTTATGTTTATAGCGTAGTTTGTTTAGAACGCAAATTCGAAAAAGTATCTATCAAAATCGATGAGCCTCGTCCTTTATTCGACCCAGAAAACAGTGAAGTACTTGATAATACTTTCGTTAAATTTGAAAACTTAATTATTACACCTTATGTACAGAACGGATGGATTCATCTATCAATCAAAGCAGATAAATGTCTTGTTCACGAGGAGGAATAACAATTGCTAAAACGTAAGAATAAATTCAAAAAAGTGAGCTACTTTTCAAAAGCTCCCTTACACGTCCATTTCAGTTTTTTATTAATCACTTTATTTGTATTAGCAACTGTAGCAGCTTACGTTTTGAATGTTTTTTCTAACTCACCTTTGGTACAACTTCTTAGTTTAGTTCTCATTTTCATGGGGTCATTATTCACCATAAAACAGTGGATAGTAACTCGAAAAAAGTACAATGTTTCTCCATTCAAAAAATTAAAGCGCTTTATAAAAGCAAATAAATTATACGAAGAAGAAATACGAGAAATAAATACAGACAACAAGAATTCCAAAAAAGAAAAGGTAGTTGTAAACTCTGCTCGATTTTCATACAAAAAAACGAATACTGATGAATTAATCATTAGGGCATATAAAAAAGCAGATAAATTTTCAGATAAGGCAAACACTTACGATACATTGCTTAGTGCCTTATTCGCCCTTCCTTTATACAAAAAGATTGATGAAGTTACGCATTGTGATTATGTATTTGAATTAAAGCCTGATGAACGAATTATTCTGGCTCCAAATAAAACTCTAAATAATGGAACTACCATTAGAGTTACCGAGAAAATCTCATACGATATTAGCAAAGTAAGCCATGGTATGACAGTAGGCTCTACTGGTTCGGGAAAATCGTTTTATATTTATTCCAAAATACTAGACTACGCTCGAATGAATGCAGAACTTTATATAGTTGATCCAAAATCTGCGGATCTCTCTTTAATAAAATTACTTCCCGAATTCGGAGTAAAGAGAGTTGCTAGTGAACCAAACCAAATCGCACGCATTCTTAGAGAAGTAACAGAAATCATGGAAAAGCGATATCGAGATTACTTTAATAACGTTTCAGCTTTCGGGAAAACCTTCGTCGATTTTTCTATACCTCCTGTAATTGTGGTGATAGATGAATGGGCAGCGTTTATTAAAGGAGCGGATAAGAAGCTACGTGAGGAATGCTCTCAATATCTACATCAATTGATTTTAAAGGGGCGTGCTAGTGGTTGCTTTGTAGAACTAATTTTACAACGTCCTGATACATCATTTCTTGAAGGTGCTATTAGGGATTCAATTGGGTGTAGAGTGGCGCTAGGAACGATGTCTAGACAAGGTTACGAAATGTGTTTCGGTACAAATGACAGTGAATATAAAACCATTACAGTCAAGGGTGGCGGATATATTCAGATTGATGGTCAACATATTTCACCAGTCTATTTCGAAACCCCTGTTCTACCTTCAAATTTTAATTTTATTGAGGAGCTGAAACACATTGTTAAACCGATATCCCCCACTGCAACCTCGAAATCAATCGAAATAGGGAGGCGGACGCCCTAGCGTCCGAACGGAGTGGCCGAGTCTTTTCTATTGATTGAGAGGTTCAAGCGAGCGGTTTATGCGAGCTTCTTAACTTGATATATAGAACAACATCTAGAGAAAATAAATATCGGAGAAGTTCATGACAGGGATTTGAAATGAGTGATTCCTATCAATAAAGAAACTAGAAGCTATAAATTTAAAATTGTTGAAACACCGACAACTATCGAAGTTTGGGAATATATTGATGACCCTGTTTTTTACTCCGTTAAAGTTGATAGTGAAATATTGCATAACCTTAATGACTGGGTAAATGAAATAAGTGATGATTCTATCACTACAAAAACCAACAATCAATATGACAGCCTTAAACGAAAGCAAAAACATTATGAGCATATGCGTTGGGAAATTGCTCGTATTGTCGACTGCAACTTTGATAACAAAACAAAATTTATGACATTAACATTCAAAGAAAACGAACAAGATATTAACTTTACTAATTTAGAATTAAACAAATTTATAAAACGATTAAATTACTATTTATATAATCAGAAAAAACAACTACTAAAATACTTAGCTGTTTGGGAAAAGCAAAAACGTGGCGCTATTCATTACCATGTAATTTTCTTTGACTTACCATTTATCAAAATAAAAAATCTGCAAAACATCTGGGGACATGGGTTTGTTAAATTAAATAAAATCGATGTAGACAGTCAAGAGAATCGAGGTCGTTATGTCAGTAAATATTTCTCTAAAGACTTGGAATTTAAAGAGCATAAAAAAAAGGCTTTTTTTAAATCGCAAAATTTAAAAAAGCCAACAATTAGACGAATCAACTCGTTACAACCGATTGATTTGCCCGAAACAAATATTATTTACACTAAAGAGTATACACGAAATATCCCAGACTTTCAGTCCCCAGATAAAAGTTTTAAGAATTCAACCGTTCATTATACGAAATATCGAAAGGGGTTAATAAACAATGATTACAGTAACTAGACAAGAATTAATTAATTTAGGATTTGGTCCTAGCCAATCAGCTGATATTATTCGCCAAGCTAAGTATTTAATGCAAAGTAAAGGGTTCTCCTACTATGCAAGTAAACGCTTAGGAAGAGTTCCAGTTAAAGCAGTAGAGGAAATTCTAGGTTTCTCACTTGAATCAACTGGAGATAAACATCATGCCTAAGATAGCTAATGTCTATCAGGATAAAAGAAATGGCAAATGGTATTTTGTAGCAAGTCTTGGATACGATGAAACAGGCAAACGAATTCAACATTGGGAACGTGGTTTCCTATCTCAAAAAGAAGCTAAAAAGGCTTATGACGAGTATATGAATAATTATTCTTCTACGTCTGTGAAGAAAAATAGCACAATGGCATTTAAAGAGTTTTATGAAACTTATTTCAAACCAGATTATAAGCGGTCAGTAAGTGCAAGAACATTTGAAAATAGAGAATCTTCTATGGATCTTCATTTCAAATTTTTCTACACTAAAAAATTAAAAGACATTAGCCCACCATTAATAAAACAGTGGCAAAATAAACTTTCCGAAAATTACTCTAATGCCTATATTCGTAATGTTCATGGATTGTTACAAAAGAATTTAGACCTAGCTGTGAAATTAGGTTTATTACAAACAAACGGAGCTAAAACAGTAGGTAACGTGAAGAAGGTCAAAAAGAAAGTGGACTTCTGGACGAAAGAAGAATTTGAAAAAGTTATCGCTACATTTAACATTTCTGATTTCCACCAACATTTTTCATTCATCATGATTTGGCTTTTATTCATGACAGGCTTACGCTTTGGTGAAGCACAAGCATTAGAATGGGATTCTGATATTGACCTAGAAGAAAAAACGCTAACAGTGAGTAAATCAATGTATTATAAGAACTCAAACGAATTTTATATTACAGAGCCTAAAACAAAAGCTAGTAATCGTGTTATTGCTCTAGATGATGACACTATCGCCTTTCTAAAAAAATGGAGAGAAAGACAGCTACACGTCTTTCCCTCTAAATATGTTTTATCCTATAACGGCTTCCCAACTAACAAAAGTGCCACGTTTCATATTATTGAGCAGCACTCAAAATTAGCTGGCGTTCATAAAATACGAACTCACGCTTTAAGACACTCCCATGCTTCATTGCTAATCTCTCTAGGGGAAAATGCTTTGGTAATACGTGATAGGTTAGGACATGAGGATATTCAAACTACATTAGGTACTTACGGACATTTATATCCTAATATGAATCGTGAAGTGGCAAATAGACTTAAAAACGTTATTAATGTTCAACACCATAAAGCTTCGGGTAGAAAATTAACTTCAAATCAGTATGTAGATAGAAATATATAAACTTCCAATTCCTAAAAATTTGTATTATAATTTTTTAGAATGTGTGGTTAGATTTTCAACTTGTGTTTCGCAAGTTTTGACAAAAATGGTAGGGAGATTTGTTCCTTATTCATCATAATGTACCGTATGGTGCAGATTCCTTAGAACGTAATGAGTAACCACACGTTCTATTTTTTTTTTGGAGGTTATAAACATGGATACTTATAAAGATATAACATCACTAGATGACCTTTCTAGGATTTTAAAAACACCGAAGAAAAAATTAACCTTTGTATTGTATATTAAAAAAGCAGAAAATTCATATACAAGTTTTAAAATACCAAAAAAGAGTGGTGGAGAAAGGGTTATTAATGCACCTTCTAATGATTTAAAGGATATTCAAAGAAATATTGTAAAGATGTTATTAAAACAACAGAGGGTGTTTCTTTTTGAAAATAATATCAAGTCTAATATAGCTCATGCTTTTACTGAAGATAAAAGTATTATAACAAATGCTAAGGTACATAAAAATAAGCGTTTTGTTCTTAACCTAGATTTAGAAAATTTCTTTGAAAGTTTTCATTTTGGAAGAGTAAAAGGATATTTTGAAAAAAATAAAAATTATCTATTCCCTGAGAATATTGCAACAGTTCTAGCTCAATTAACTTGTTACAATGGTTCCCTACCACAAGGTGCGCCATCATCTCCTATAATAACTAATCTGATTTGCAATATTTTAGATATGAAATTATTAAAGACTGCAAAAAAATATAAATTAGATTATACCAGATATGCAGATGATTTAACTTTTTCTACAAACAATAAAAATTTTGCTGATCAATTAGAAGAATTCACAAAACAATTAGAAGTTATCATAAAACAATCAGGATTTAAAATTAACGAAAAAAAAACTCGACTTCAATATAAACAGTCTAGACAAGTTGTAACTGGACTAGTTGTAAATAAAAAAGTGAATGTAAAAAAAGATTTCTATAAAGATACTCGCGCAATGGTTAATTCTTTATATAAAAATGGTTCCTTTACTATAAATGATTCAGAAGGCAGTTTAAATCAACTTGAAGGTCGTTTTTCATTCATAAATCATATAAACAAAGAATCTAATAAAGAAAGGAAAAAAATCGATAAGAATTTAAAGTTAAATTTTAGAAATCTAAATGGAAAAGAAAAAGAGTATCAAAAATTTCTTTTTTATAAATATTTCCTATCTAATAAAAACCCTTGTATTTTAACAGAAGGTCCAACAGACATAACCTATTTAAAAAGTGCTCTAAAAAATCTATATACAGATTATCCAAATTTAATTGAAAAAGTTGATGAAAATTTTCATTTTAAAATCTCTTTTTTAAAAAGAACAAAAAAGATGAAATACTTTTTCGATTTGGAAGAAGAAGGCGCAGATACAATGAAGAAAATCTATAATTTTTATACAGTTAATAAAGAAAAAAATGATTGCCCAAATTACAGTGAAATCTTCAAAAATATTAATGTACTTCCTAAAAATCCTTTAATATTTATACTAGATAATGAACTCGCTAATGATAACAAACCATTAAAAAATTTAGTTAATTATATGGCTTTAAAAAAAGAAAAAATTCATGAACTACAGACTAAAAATTACATAAACGTTACTTCCAATCTTTATATAGTTACTAATCAATTAGCTGATAATGTCAAAGAATGTGAAATAGAAGATTTGTTCGATGCAGAAACCCTAGATGCTAAACTTAATGGTAAAACTTTTGAACGTGATAAAACGAAATATACTGATGCTGCGAATTACGGTAAAAAGGCCTTTGCCTCATACATCTGGAAAAACTACAAAGATATAAATTTCGAAAATTTTAGACCTTTATTAGATTGCATTAATCTGATAGCGAAAGATTATATTGATTAATTCACATATTGTTTGCAATATGTTTGCAAGTACATAATAAAAAGAGCCTAGAACCCTTTTAAATAAGGATTCCAGGCTTTCTTTTTATTATTCCCACTCAATCGTCGCTGGTGGCTTGCTTGTAATATCATACAGCACACGGTTAACGTGCTTTACTTCATTGACAATACGTACAGAAATCTTCTCTAATACATCATATGGAATACGTGCCCAGTCTGATGTCATGCCATCGATGGATGTAACGCCACGGATGCCGATTGCATAGTCGTATGTGCGACCGTCACCCATTACGCCTACTGAACGGATGTCTGGTAGCACTGCGAAGTATTGCCAAATGTCGCGTTCAAGACCTGCATTTTTAATTTCTTCGCGTAAAATATAGTCAGCTTCACGCACGATTTCTAATTTTTCTTCTGTTACTTCGCCAAGTACACGGATACCTAATCCTGGACCCGGGAATGGTTGACGCCATACAACGGCTTCTGGAAGGCCTAGCTCTAAGCCTAGCGCGCGTACTTCATCTTTGAATAATGTGTTTAATGGCTCAATTAATTGGAATTTCATATCCTCTGGTAAGCCACCTACATTATGGTGTGATTTAATTGTTTGAGCTGTTGCTGTGCCTGATTCGATGATGTCTGTGTACAGCGTGCCTTGTGCTAAGAAGTCCATATCTTCTAATTTGGCTGATTCTTCGTCGAATACATAAATGAACTCATTACCGATGATTTTACGCTTTTGCTCTGGGTCAGATACACCCTTTAGCTTGTTCATAAAGCGTTCACGTGCATCGATTTTAATAACTTTCATATCAAAGTCTTCCGTGAAGGTTTTCATTACTTGCTCTACTTCACCTTTACGGTTCAAGTTGTGGTCGACAAACATACATGTTAATTGATCGCCAATTGCTTTATGAATTAATACGGCTACAACTGAAGAATCTACGCCGCCTGATAATGCACAAAGTACTTGCTTATTACCCACTTGCTCGCGAATTTTGGCCACTTCAATGTCGATGAAGTTCGCCATTGACCAGTCACCCTTTGCATTACATACATCAAACACGAAGTTTTTCAATAAGTCATTGCCATAAACAGAGTGACGTACTTCTGGATGGAATTGAACTGCATAAAGTTTACGCTCTACGTTTGCCATTGCAGCAATCGGACATGCTGGACTTGTTGCAATTATTTCGAAACCAGCTGGTACTTCTGTTACATGGTCTCCATGACTCATCCATACAACCTGCTCCTTTGGTAAGTCTCCAAATAATTTGCCTTCTGTCACAACATTGATTTCCGCTTTACCGTATTCACGTGTTTCTGCGCTTTCTACTTTACCACCTTGTGTATGTGCGATTAATTGCATACCGTAGCAAATCCCTAAAATCGGTAGTCCTAAGTCAAAAATAGCTGGATCTACTTTGAATGCTTGGTCATCATAAACGGAGTTTGGACCACCTGAAAATACAATACCTACAGCATTCATTTCTTTAATTTCTTGCGCTGTAATTGTATGTGCATGTAATTCTGAAAATACGCCAAATTCACGAATACGACGCGTAATTAATTGATTAAACTGGCTTCCGAAATCTAGAACGATAATCTTTTCTTGCTCTTTTAATAAAGGAGTTGACACAAATTCCACCTCTTTTTTAGTTTAAAATGCTCCATATTGATAAGAAAGAACGCGCTGAAATATAATTTTCTGCGCGTTCCTTCTTCAAGCGGATTATATAACAAATCCGCCATCATAGATAAGTTATTTACGGCAACTTAGTAGAAACATCCGAACCATATTATCGGACCTATATGAAGGCATACATTTTTAATTTTATGTTTAGCTGCACTTACTTGAAATGCTCTATTCTTCTGCAATTTTACCCTTTGTGTCGTGTAAAATCAACTACCTGTGCGATTGATTAAATTTTCCCAACTTTCTTTCAGTTGTTCAAAATCTAATGCCTCGCCCTTTTCACTATAAACCATACGCTCATATGCTTCTGTCAAAATCGTCATATCGCTTGTACCAAAATGCGCATCGACTTCCTGTGCAAAGCTTTTCAATGTTTGATTGCTTTGGCGTCTTAAGCCTTGGTACTCTAATTGCTTTAATAAACGGCTGTAAGATAAATCAAAGCTTTCAGCATCCTGTTTCTTTTGACGGTTCATTTTTACATAGACAGTTGGTAGCCATTTACGTCGACGTCGATACAATAAATAGATTGCAGCGAGTAAAGCAATGACTAATGCAATGAGCCACTTTCTATTTTTTTCATTGAATACACTTGAAGTCGCGCCTTCTACTTCTTGGCTTTGTGCCACTTGCTCCATTTCTTCTTTTTGCTGCTGCTCAAGCTCTCTTTGTTCCTCAGGTACAAGCTCATCCTCGATATCTGATAAATCTACATCATAATCAATTGATGCAGGACTAGAGAAGCCAATTGTTGGCTCAAACGGCATCCAACCAATGCCATCGACATATACTTCTACCCAAGAATGGGCATCGTTATTTTGCACTTCAAATATCAGTAATCCATCATCTGTACGACCAATTTGATCGCCACCTACGAAGCCCTTCACCCATCTTGCAGGAATATCAACAGAACGTAGCATAACAACCATCGCTGTAGAGAAATTATCACAATAGCCTCGCTTAGTTTCAAACAAAAATTGATCTACATAGTCTTGATCTTGTGCAGGATAGGCAATATTGTTCGTCTCATAGGTAAAGCCATTTTGTTGGAAATAACGCTCAATTGCTCGCGCTTTATCATACGTTGTGTTATATCTTCCCGTGATGTCCTCAGCTAAATCCCGTACACGCTCTGGCAATTCATGCGGTAACTGCAAAAAGCGTGAATTCACCGTTGTTCTCGGCATATCCCCATCCTTTAATGCTGTAAAGCTATAAGATGGCTCACTATAAATAAGTTGATAATAATCCAATGCAACAATGTTATTTTGCACAACCGTTTGAAGCTTTTCGGTTTCTTCCGTCAAAATAAGAGAGCCATCAAATAATACTCGCTTTAAGCCATATGGTTGTAAAATAAACGGAAAATCTGCTGTTGGGAGTATTTCTGCTCGCGACTCTTCTTCACCATTTGGAATGGACAATGGCAATAATGTATTCGAGGGAATTTCCCACTCATTATAACTATCATTTGCCACAGTCCAGCCCTTCGTTGTATAGAAATCTTTTGTTTCAATACGCCAATATTGCTTTTTCGGTGCATGGGCGTGAAAGACAACCGTATCATCTTGAGAAAAGCCGCCACCTAATGTCTCATCATTTTCACCATAGCCAACTTTGCCTTCTACTACACCACCAATCCCCCCTGTCGCTACACCTTTAATAAACGGAACAGGGTCTGGCCATTGTGGGGGTGATTTCGGCGACATAAAAGCAACAAGACCAACTATGCTAACTAGTAAAAGAACTGGTGTTAAATAGTGCAAATAAGATTTTCGCTGTACAAATGCACCCATCTCGGTTGTTGAGCGCTTTAAGAAAAGAAAGGCTGTCAGTATTAAGCCAAGTAAGACCACTTTTACAATGGCTCCAGTGCCATCATATTCGCTAAATGTATCGAGCATCGTAATAAAGAAGATTGTCAATACAAGGAAATAAAAGACACTCATGCGTACAGTAATCCAATGATGAATTAAATAAACAAGCATCCAAATCAATATTAAAAATAACAAAGTACGGAACGGGTTCGATACGCCAGTGAAATTCTTTTGTAAAAGCTGTAATACATTCCACTGCAAATCGCTATATAAAAAATGCAAGCCATCTGTTGAAAATATCGAATAATCGCTATAAGCACGAATAATAAAAAAGGCAATATATACGCTTTTAATCAGCCATGTAATAATTAATGGTAATCCTAACAATGCTAGTGCTAGAGAAAGAGCAATGAAAATGAGGAAATAATAATCATAGCCTGTGTTGGTTAACTCCATAATAGGCTTTAACCATTCTCGTAAAATAATGAACACAACGATGTAATAGATGCCGTATTCTAAATAAAATTTCTCATTCATTTTCACGGTCTATTCACCTCCGTGAACGCTTGACTAAACATATCCTCGGTTAAATAAATGACACGGTTTTGTCCAATCGTACGGTATGTATTTGCCATGCTTTTTAATTCATCCATCGTGACGATGACGAAGCAAATAATTGCGCGTACATGCTGTGTACTGCTTAATAATAGCTGCTGGCATTCCTTCGTAAATTCTCCTGTCACGATGATTAAAATCGATTGATTCAACCCTTCGTATCTACTACGAACAATTGCTGAAGCTGTATCTTCGCCATTCGCTTGAATAACGGCTAAGTGCCGCATAACCTTCTCTAGTTGTCCATCAGTACGGACGAAAGGCATATATACTCGATTTTCTCCCGCTGTAGCAAATGATACCTCCCCTTGATGCTTGACAATTGATTGCATAATAGAAGCGGTTAAGCTAACAGCCTGTTCAAAATGCTTCCTTGAGGCTTGCTGAATACAGACAAGTAAACGCTGTGCTTGACGGTCTTCGAACTCTTTTGTGCGTAGCGTCCCCCCCTTCGCAAAGGATTTCCAATGAATCCATGAAAAACGGTCACCCGGCTGATAATTACGGACACCTGTTGCCATTGTCGTGTCCTTCATAATCGTATATTTAGCAAGAACCGTACCTTGATCATACTGCATTTGCATTGTAGAAAAAGGGATGGCAACTGTTTTTGGATAAACTAAAATGGTATGCGGCTGCTCTATTTTTTTCGTGCGTGTTACCCAGCCAAAAAAATCTGTTACAACCAACTCTAAACCTTGAAAATGATATTCACCACGCGTCACATTTTTGATTTCATACGTCCATTTAAAATGTCGTTTGAAGCCGACAAAGATTAATTTACTCTGGTCATTTATTTGATGCTCATCCGTCATTTCACGAACAAGAAGAAACGCCAATGGCATAGCCGTCTTATTACGAAAGCTCACCGTTATGCCCAAATCATCTCCATGCTTTGCATAAGTTGGATAAATCATACGCTCCACTATGGCAAAATTAAGTGGGGTGAAATGTAACATCATTGCGTAAAGTAAAAATGGACTTATCGCAAAAAAAATAAACCAACTGACAAAACCACCTTGAAACATCGCAAAGCAAAATAAGATAATTGCAAATAATAGAAGACTTACAAATCGAATATGATAGCGAATCATTGCATAAACGCCCGTCATCTTTCACTGTACCTTTGAACAGGCACTGTTACCCATTCAACAATACGTCCCATTACTTGCTCTGCTGTAATTCCCTCATAGCGTGCCTCTGGCTGTAAAATTAAACGGTGGCTAAAAACAAATGGTGCTAAATATTGTACATCATCGGGTGTGACAAAATCTCTCCCTTTCAATAAAGCATATGCTTGTGCCGCCTTCATTAAAGCGATTGAGGCACGTGGACTTACACCTAAATAAATTTGTCCGTCACGGCGAGTCGCAGCAGCTAGCTCAACAATATATGTTTTGACGCTATCCTCAATAAAAACACGTTGCACTTCATGTTGTAATGCCAGCAGTTCCTCTAAAGAAAGTACCGCATCAATTTGCTCTATTGGTTGCGCAGATTGCGCCCTTCTTAACACTTCCACTTCCTCAGCTAATGTCGGGTAGCCCATTTTTATTTTCAATAAAAAACGATCCAGTTGTGCTTCTGGTAACGGATACGTACCTTCATATTCGATCGGGTTTTGTGTTGCCATAACGAAAAACGGCTTAACAATTTTCAATGTTTCACCATCAATTGTTACAGATGCTTCCTCCATCGCTTCAAGCAAAGCGGATTGCGTTTTAGGAGATGTTCTGTTAATTTCATCAGCCAATATAATATTGCCAATAATCGGCCCTGGTCGGAATTCGAATTCCAATGTCTTTGGATTATAAATAGAAACTCCTACAACATCCGATGGCAATAAATCTGGTGTAAATTGAATTCTACGAAACTCTGCACTTACCGATTTCGCCAAAGATCGAACCATCATTGTCTTCCCTACACCTGGAACATCCTCCAGTAAAACATGTCCTCCTGCAAGCAATGCGACAACGCTTAGCTCCGCCACTTCCTTCTTACCAATCATCACTTTTTCTATATTTTGAATAATCGCTTCAATTTGATGATGCATCCAATATCCCCCTTACGTCAGCAACAATTTTTCGAATAATCAATCATATCTTCTCATAATACGAGATACGAACAATTCTTTTCCAGTACTTTAAGCATAACGAAAAATACTTTCAAACACAATTGAAAGGGGGTAAGCCTATCAATTACGCCTCGGCTCACTCTCGTCCAGATTTTTTCGAGCTTGCTCATAGTAGCAGTTAACCTAAAAGCGTCATCTCCTGTGACAATGGTTAACTGCCCTACATCATGCAAGTCTCCTCTTCAAAACCTGTGATATCCGCCAGAAGCTTAACTTAAATCGAATTGCGGTATGTGTAATGGCGACCTTTCATATTGCTCGTGTAGTTCACAACTTGAGAAGCGACAAGAAGTCGATTGCGGATAATTGCTGAGTCCGCATTATACTGCATACCTTTAATAACGAGACGTGGGCTATTTTTTAAAATGATGCCTTTATTTTTCTTTTGCTTTTTATTGTTGGATAATAATGATTGCTGATTTGACTGATTAAAAGGTGGGCGATTGTCCTCACTCATAGCCTGTTGAAAAGCATCGCTAGCCTGCACATAATGGCGACTGTCACGAAACATATTATTATGCGTAGCACTTACTCTCGATGTGCGCATTACACATACCTCCTTTCCATGTCTGTATTATTTATATCGTATTTTTACTAAAAAAATATAACTAAATTTTTAAATAGAAAAGCCGAGCTATTCTGAAACACTTTTATTTAGAGTTTCGTTGGATAGTTCGGCTTTTTCATTTTCTTACTTCCAAAAATCATCAAAGATTGTAACGGGCATATGTCTTTTATGCTGCGAGCGTAAATAATGCCCTTCCAAAATAGCTTGGGACTCTACTGGAATTTCTTTGCCCTCTAAATAATCATCAATTACATCATACGTAATACCCAAGGCTGTTTCATCTGGCAATGCTGGACGATTTTCCTCTAAATCGGCTGTTGGTGCTTTAATATACAAATGCTCTGGGCAATTTAAAAAGGCTAAAATTTGCTTTCCTTGGCGCTTATTTAAACGGAAAATTGGTAATAAATCCGCACCACCATCGCCAAATTTCGTATAGAAACCTGTAACGGCTTCAGCCGCATGATCTGTACCAATAACAACCGCGCTATGCATCGCTGCAATTGAGAATTGCGCTTTCATACGCTCACGTGCTTTTTCATTGCCCTTCGCAAAATCGCTTAACAGCACGCCTGCATCTGCCAATGTTTGTACACTCGCATCTACTGCTGCTTTAATGTTAATCGTATAAATATGTGTCGGTTGAATAAAATTGAGCGCATCTTGGCAATCTTGCTCATCAAACTGTGTGCCATATGGTAAACGCACCGCCCAAAATGCATATTTATTTTCTCCTGCCTCTGCATTAAGCTCGTCAACTGCTAGCTGTGTGAGCTTTCCTGCTAAAGTCGAATCTTGCCCACCGCTAATCCCTAGTACAAAGCCTTTCAGAAAAGCATGCTTTAGCGCATAGCTTTTTAAGAAATCAATCGTTTTGCGTACCTCAGTTTGTGGATCAATTGTTGGCAAAACTTTTAATTCCTCAATAATTTGCTGCTGCAATGTCATCACTCACCACTCCTTATAATCGCTCCAGTTTTTCAACCATTTCTCGTGCCTCATTAATATTGCGCATTTTATTATCCCAGCACTTTTGGCTTAAATCGACTGGATACTCTTCTGGATTTAATGAGCGCTTATATTCATCCCATAATAGCTCTAAGTTGTTCTTGGCATATTGACGAATATCCATAAGTTCTGGGTTTTGATAAATGATTTCGCCATCCTCAATTACTTTCACATGCAAGTTTTTCGCTTCAAAATTCGTTACAAACTTTGATACAAATGTGTGTACGGGATGGAACATTTTGATACGTTCCTCTTTCTCTGGTTGCTCATCTTCCATCGTAATATAGTCACCCTCTGATTTCCCTGTTACACGATCAATAATGCGATAGACTTTTTTCAAACCTGGTGTCGTTACCTTTTCCGCATTCGCAGAAATTTTAATTGTATCCTCCATCACACCATCTTTATTTTCAATCGATACAATTTTATAAACAGCTCCTAATGCTGGCTGATCATATGCGGTGATTAACTTTGTACCAATCCCCCACATATCAACCTTTGCACCTTGTGCCTTTAAATTTAAAATCGTGTACTCGTCTAAATCATTCGATACGATAATTTTGGCATTAGGGAAACCCGCCTCATCTAGCATACGACGTGCCTCTTTCGATAAAAATGCAATGTCCCCACTATCTAAGCGAATACCAACAAAATTAATTTTATCGCCAAGCTCTTTTGCCACTTTAATCGCACTTGGTACACCTGATTTTAACGTGTTATACGTGTCTACTAAAAAAACGCAATTGCGATGGCGCTTCGCATATGCATGGAAAGCATCATAATCATTTTTATAAGCTTGCACAAGTGCATGTGCATGTGTACCTGAAACAGGGATATTAAAACGCTTCCCTGCGCGCACATTGGATGTTGATTCAAAGCCACCAATTATAGAAGCTCTTGCCCCCCATAAAGCGGCGTCCATTTCCTGTGCACGTCGCGTTCCAAACTCCATGCCCACCTCATCTTTAATTACTTGCTTAATGCGACTCGCTTTCGTTGCAATCAGGGTTTGGAAATTTACGATATTCAGCAATGCCGTTTCAATCAGTTGCGCCTCAATAAGAGGTGCTTCAATTCGCATAATCGGCTCATTGCCAAAAGCAAGCTCCCCTTCTGCCATTGAATATACTGTCCCTGTAAAGCGAACCTCTTGTAAATAGCTTAAAAAATCTTCCCCATAACCAAGCTCTTCACGTAAATAAGCAATATCACTTTCTGTAAAGTGAAAGTTTTTCAAATAATCAAGTGCTCGCTCAAGCCCTGCAAAAATAGCATAGCCATTGCCAAATGGCAGTTTTCGAAAATATAGTTCAAACACAGATTTACGCTTATGCACACCATCTGCCCAATAACTTTCAGCCATATTAATTTGATATAAGTCCGTGTGTAACGCTAAACTATCATCTTGATACTTCGTTCCCATACAAATTCCCTTCTTCCGAAATATATTAGTCATAGTATACACTATTTTCATTTATTTTGATTCAGTAGAATACTCCACCATTACAGATGCCGAGACGAATCCTTCATTAGCATTTCATTCAGTGTGTGACGACGCCCAGTGCTTCAATAGCGACTAAAGTAACCAACATTGCGTTGTCCCAAAGCCGCCAACAGAGGTCACAGATTTTTAAGGGAAGCCGAGTTAGCTATTAACGCGTGCCGTGACAGTTTTAGCTTAACTTCCATCAGCCAACTCGAAAAACTCTGAACTAGATATAGAAATCTTGCCTCTCACTAAAACCCTTCACATTATTAAAAACCTGTTAGTTACATTCATACCATTACGAGATAAATTTCATCGATTTTTTCTATGTTAGGTTTCCTTACATAAAGCTTTTGTTTCAAAGGAATCCCCTTTATGATGATATATATTCAAAGCTGAAGGAGTGATTCGATGAAGAAAATTGAAGCGATTATCCGTCCAGAAGTATTCGTAGCTGTGCGTGAAGGCTTGGCTGAAGAGGGCATCGATGGATTAAGCATTTATGAAATTGCAGGATGTGGGCGTCAAGAGGGACGTACTGCACTATTTCGTGGAAGTTCATACACAATGGAGTTTTCTCCAAAGCTAAAGTTAGAAATGGTCATAGAAGATGACAAAGTGCAGGCAATTATTGATGTTATTTTAAAAGAAGCTTCCACAGGTGAAGTAGGCGACGGCAAAATCTTTATTTTCCCTGTTGAACAGGCAATTCGAATTCGCACTCAAGAAGTTGGCTCGGTGGCTATCAATTAAATTTTCATAAGAAATGAGGAGATGTTATGAGTAATGAAGCATTGGAACTTTCCATTAATCTTGTCTGGGTAATGCTTGGCGCATTTTTAGTGTTTTTTATGCATACAGGCTTTGCCATGGTTGAGGCTGGTTTTACCCGCTCTAAAAATGTAGTCAATATTTTAATTAAAAATATTTTAACAATTTCAATTGGTGGTATCGTTTATTTTATAGCAGGCTATGCGATTATGTTTGGCGATACGACTAATGGCATTGTAGGCTCTTCCGGCTTTCTGTTGAACGGTGTGGATGATATTGGCTTTTTCGTTTTCCAAGCAATGTTCGCAGCCACTTGTGCAACAATTATTTCAGGCGCTGTCGCAGAGCGCACAAATATTATGGCGTATATGGCTATTGTTGTTGTAATGACATTATTCATTTATCCCGTTGTTGGACATTGGATTTGGCAAGGCGATGGTTGGATTACACAGCTTGGCTTTATCGATTTCGCTGGTTCGACAGTTGTTCATTTAACAGGGGCTGTCGGCGCTTTCGTAGCTGCTGCAATGATTGGTCCACGCATCGGTAAATATACGAAAAAACGTGTCAATGTCATTCCAGGTCACTCTATTCCACTTGGTGCACTAGGAGTATTTATTTTATGGCTAGGCTGGTTCGGCTTTAATGGTGGCTCTACATTAGCCGCAGATCCCGAAGCTGTACCTAGCGTGATTGCCAATACCTTTTTAGCTGCTGCTGCTAGTGTGATTGCGACTGCCTTTTATACGAAGCTACGCTATAGTTATATTGATGGCTCTTTAACATTGAATGGCGCATTAGCTGGCTTGGTGAGTATCACGGCTGGTGCCGCGAGTGTCAGTATTATTGGCTCCATTATTATTGGTTTACTTGCAGGTCCTTTATTAGTAGAAAGCGTTCGTTTCATCGAACATCGCCTAAGAGTAGATGATCCAGTTGGTGCAGTAGCGGTGCATGGTCTATGTGGTATTTGGGGAACTGTAGCAATCGGCTTTTTCGATGTAACAAACGGGCTATTTTATGGTGGCGGTCTGACACAACTTGCTGTGCAAGCAATTGGCGTTGTTGCTGTCATCGCTTGGACATCAATAACAGTTGCAGCTAGCTTATCTCTTATTAAAGTCTTTATCCCATTGCGTGTATCACGTGAGGAAGAAATTGGCGGACTTGATATAGCAGAGCATGGCTCTAACGCCTATGAATTCCAACAAGATACTTTTAGAGGGCTTACACCCAACGAATCTTTTGCTCACCGTTTAACAACGGCTGGTACAAAGCAAACTTCTGCTTAACAAAAACTGTTCGGAATTTGTTTTCCGAGCAGCTTTTCATGCTTCCTTATTGTTACTTTCGCAGTATAAAGGTATGATTATTAGCAAGTACTACCATAAAGGAGAGCGCTATGTCATACGCTATACAATTTCAAAATATGAGCTATATAGTCAATGAACAATGGATTTTACATAACATCTCACAAAATATACATGCTGGTGCTATTACTACATTAATCGGCTCTTCTGGTGCCGGTAAAACCACTTTATTGAAAATGTGCAATGCCTTATTAAGCCCTACAGCTGGAGCTATTTATGTGCATGGTCAAGCGATTGAAACATATGCACCAACAGCGCTTCGAAAAAAGGTCGGCATTGTCTTACAAAATGCCCCTATTCTACGAACAACCGTCTTTCATAATTTAGCTTTGCCAAGGCAATTACAAAAACTAGAATTAACAAAGGAAGAGGCGCTTCATATGCTAGCAGATGTTGGCTTAGATGAGTCATTATTAATGCGCCAAGCAATGGATTTATCAGGTGGCCAAAAACAAAAGTTAGCTATTGCACGGACGCTGTTAAACCACTCAAAAATTTTACTACTCGATGAAATTACATCAGCACTCGACCCTCATTCGGTACAAGAAATTGAACAATTAATTATGAAAATTCGTCAAAAAGGCATAACAATTATATGGATTACACATAACATTGAACAGGCGCAAAAAATGGGTGATTATATATGGGTGATGGCGCAAGGGCAAGTCGTTGCTAGTGGCACAACGAGTGAAATTATGAATTCCAATGATGCCCATGTCCAAGCATTTTTACTTGGAGGCAGACAATGACTTACTCAACACTTGCCTTAACCCTCATCTTTATTTTTATTCCGCTTGTTCTATCTAAAGTATTGCGGCTTGGGCTTGAAAAAGATACCATTGTGGCAACCGTTCGCTCTGTCGTGCAATTACTTTTTATCGGCTATATATTGAAATTCGTCTTCGATACAGAGCATATTGCTTATTCACTGCTCATGATTGCACTAATGATTATAGTCGCAACGTTGAATGCACGTAAAAAAGGCAAAAACATTGCAGGTATCACATGGAAACTGGCTGTTACACTTATTATTGTTGAAATTGTTACACAAGGAGTATTATTAGGCTTTCATATTATTCCACCTACGCCTCAATATATTATTCCAATTAGCGGAATGCTAATCGGCAATTCAATGGTTTTAGTTATTTTATTTTTAAATCGTTTCGCAGCAGAAATCGAGGCGCACGAACATGAGATTGAGCTGATTTTATCGCTCGGTGGCACGCCAAAGCAGGCGGTGCATCACCATTTAAAGAAAGCTATCAAAGCAAGTATGATCCCAACAATTGAGGCACAAAAAACAATTGGACTTGTACAGCTTCCCGGCATGATGAGTGGGCAAATTATCGGTGGCGCTGATCCAATACAAGCAGTACAATTTCAAATTTTAATCGTCTTTGCTTTGTTAACATGCGCTACGTTAACGAGTATCGTTTTTGGTTTTTTAATTTATCCATCCTTATTTAATGAAAGAATGCAATTAATTAAAAATTCTTTCATTTGAAGATATGCTATACTTTTGTAGCATATCCGCCTAAATATGTTATAATAATTTAGATTTATATTCTAAAAAATAAAAGGAGCACAGTTTATGCTATTACGTGACTTTTTTATCCAACTATCAGAAAACCAGCTCTTAAATAGCGCTGCACAAAAATACGGCTTAAAATTAGGCGCTCAAAGCGTTGTGGCAGGAACAAATATTCCTGAAGTAATCCAAAGCATCAAGGAATTGAATGCACAAGGCATCTCATGTACAGTAGATAATTTAGGTGAATTCGTGTTCGAAAAGTCTGAAGCAACAAAAGCAAAAGAGCAAATCTTAGCTGTGATTGAAGCGATTCATACGGAAGGTGTAGATGCTCATATTTCATTAAAGCCTTCTCAACTTGGTCTTGATATCGATATCGACTTCTGCTATGACAATTTACGCGAAATCGTAGCACTAGCTGCTGAGTACGATATTTTCGTTAACTTCGATATGGAAAATTACGATCGTTTACAAGTTTCTTTCGATTTAGTTGAAGAGCTTTCTAAAACATACGATAACGTTGGTACAGTAATTCAAGCATACTTCTTCCGTGCAAAAGAAGACATCGAGAAATTCAAAGACTACCGTTTACGCATTGTAAAAGGTGCATATAAAGAATCGGAATCTGTAGCATACCAAGATAAATTAGATATCGACTTAAACTATATCGAGTTAATCGAATATCATTTATTAAATGGTAAATTTACATCAATCGCTACACATGACCACAATGTCATTGATCATGTAAAGCGTTTCGTAAAAGACCACAATATTCCAAACGATAAATTTGAATTCCAAATGTTATACGGCTTCCGTAAAGAAATGCAACTTTCTTTAGCAAAGGAAGGCTACAACTTCTGTACGTATGTACCATTTGGTCAAGACTGGTACGGCTACTTCATGCGTCGTCTTGCAGAGCGTCCACAAAACTTAAACCTTGTAACAAAGCAAGTATTTAACAAAAAAACAAACACAATACTAGCAGTTGCAGCAGGCGCATTTGCATTAGGTCGCTTAACGAAAAAGAAAAAATAATCAATAAGCTGTAGGGACAGGCGTTCCCTACAGCTTTTTTGCACTTTTATAACAAGGCGAGCTTCTGTTGGCATAGGGTTTTCTACGTATTTTCGAAGTTTATTCTACGTTTTCAGAGGTTTATTCCACGTTTTTCAAAGTTTATTCTA